>JACUTX010000233.1 GCA_014859615.1 Desulfuromonadales bacterium
GGGTTAACTCAAAGGCTCTCAAGGAGAGGCGACATCTATCCTGACACAGGGGGATGACAACCTTTTTTTATGCAGATTTTGACTTCAGCTGCAATATAACCACCGATACCGATCGGCCGAAACAATTCGCGTTGCACAGATTGTGAAAAAAGTTACAAAAGCTGGAGCGATTCAGCTAGCATAGACAAAAGTTTGCCCAAAAAGATTTCACGACAGCTCATCGTTACCCAAAGGTGCACTATGGAAAAACAGCCGTTCCATATCCCGTTAAATGAGATTGAGATCCACGCGCTCCCGTCACAAGGAGCCGGGGGCCAGAATGTCAACAAAGTCGCTACGGCCATCCACCTGCGCTTTGATATTGTCAATTCTTCATTGCCCGAAGAGATCAAAACGCGACTCCTGCAGCGCAGTGACCATCGAATCACCCGCGAAGGGGTTATTATTATCAAGTCACAATCGCATCGAACTCAAGAACGAAACAAAATTGACGCCCTGAACCGGTTAAATACATTTATTGCAACAGGCTGCAAAGTTACAGAAAAGAGAAAGACAACAAAACCATCGAAGGCGGCACGCGGCAGACGTCTCGACAACAAAACCCGGCACGGCCAACGAAAGCTGTTGCGTAAAAAAGTTGATCAGACATGAAACGTTCATCACACAATCGATTGACAGTGCGGTCGCTCCCGCTTTTTCCGCACGATACTCTTTTTGATAAAATCGCCAGATCAGTCTCTCTGGCCGGATGTCTGCCAAGAAAAGAGCTTTTTGAAGCTTGGGAAGTTGCCCGGCAGACCCGCAGAAAATTTCGCGGCGGTCGGATCGTCGATCTCGCCTGTGGTCATGGGCTTCTGGCGCAGATGATGCTCCTGCTCGATCACACATCGCCCAGCGCCATTGCCGTCGATAAGTTTCTCCCACCAAGCTGTCTTAAACTACATACCACCCTGGCCCGGAGCTGGCCGTGGCTTGAGAATCGGATCGATTTTATTCAAAATGATTTGAACGCAGTTGAACTGACTCCGCAAGATATCGTTGTGTCAGCTCATGCCTGCGGAAGTCTCTCGGACACAATTCTCGATAGAACGATCGACGCTGGAGCAAGGCTTGCCATCCTCCCCTGTTGTCACGATCTTAAAACCTGTGACAGCGGCGGTTTGCAAGGGTGGATGGACGGCCCTCTGGCCATCGACACCACCCGGGTCGAACGCTTGAAAAAAAACGGCTACTCGGTCACGACCCGCACAATTCCCGTTGACATTACGCCGAAAAACCGGCTGATATTAGCTGAACCGTCATAATAACCGATCAGCAACCAAAAAGGAGAAGACTCAATGCCGATTCTGACCATTGAAGGGCCCCCGATCAACGATATGGAAATTCGTCGAACCTTGACGAAAAATCTTACCCAGGCGGCGGCACAAGCATACGCTCTGCCGCCGGACAAAATTATCATTCTGATCCGTGAAAACCGCAGCGATCAAGTTGCAGTAGGCGGAGAACTGCTTGCCGACAGAGTCTGACAAATCATCAAATTATGAGATCAGGCATTGAACTATAGAACGCGGCTTGATACGATGAGCTCATTAACTTTTTCCCTGAGGAGGGGTTTTATGAAAAATTTGGTACTGGCTACTCTTTTTTTCGTCATGATTGTACCGTCTACCAGTTTTGCAGCAAAGATTGCTGAGGTCAGTCGCGCCATCTTCACCACAAGTTTTGAAAATCGCGAACCGGTCAACGATCTTGAGACGATCCCTTACGGGGAGAAAACGATCTATTTTTTCACCGAAGTTCTCAACGCCGATGCAACCACTCTGACCCATCTCTGGACCTACAACGATATTGAGATTGCCCGGGTCAAACTCAGTATTGATTCGGACAGATGGCGCACCTGGTCGAGCAAGCAGATCTGGCACCTCACTCCCGGCGAAATCAAGGTCCAGGTTCTCGACAGTGAAAATATGATTTTAGCGGAAAAGAGACTCTCCATCAGCCAATAGTCGATATCTATATCGATTCTTTTTGCGAAGTATCAAAAATTAACAAATCGGGTTTTTGTCACAGCGACAAAAACCCGATTTCTACCCGTCGGCAACGATTATGAATCCTGAATTATGGGAAGCAATCTGCACTCAATGCGGTGACTGCTGCTTTGAAAAAGTTATCGACGTTCATGGAGAGATCTACCACACCCGTATCGCCTGTCGCTACCTCGACATCAATACGCGGCTCTGCAAGGTCTACCATAAACGGTTTGAAACCGGCGAAGAGTGTATTCGATTGACGCCCGAGATTGTCAAAGAGGTTAACTGGCTCTCTGACAGCTGCGCTTATGTCAAACTGCTGCGTGGTGCTAAAGACAAACCTGGGAAAAAAGCCGCTCAATGAAGAAGAGCCTTTCATTCCTGCCGATAACAGCGTCCCGACGCAAAGCCTGGTTTGGCTGGTGTCTGTACGACTGGGCTAATTCAGCCTTTGCCACAGTTATCCTCTCCGCTCTCCTTCCGGTCTATTTTGCTTCACTTGTCCCTGCAGAAGGGGCCCGTTTCAACTTTCTGCATTACACCCACACAACCCCGGCAACAGCTTTATGGGGTTACGCCATCGCATTTTCGATGCTGATTGTCGTCCTGCTGGCCCCTTATCTCGGTGCCTGGGGCGATGCCCGTCGGACCCGAAAAAAATTACTGATTCTCTTTTGTCTCACCGGCTCGGTCACAACGTCGTTGCTGTTTTTCACCGGCCCCGGCGATTACCAACTCGTTCTGGTTCTGTTTATTATTGCCAATATCAGCTTCGCCACAGGAAATATTTTTTACAATTCATTTCTCCCGGCCCTCGCTACACCCGCAGAAATCGACACTCTCTCTTCACGCGGTTTTGCCTATGGATATATCGGCGGCGGACTAATGCTGCTCGGCGTATTTCTTTTGATTCGTTTTCACCTCTGGTTTGGACTCGAAGATGCAGCAACAGCCAGCCGGATCGGTTTTTTCGGAACCGGCGTCTGGTGGTTGTTATTTGCCCTCCCGACCTTTAAATATTTAAAAGAAGAAACGATAACCGACGCGATTCAGCCGCTCCCCTCTGGTCTGAAAGGGTATCTCTCTACCTATTCCGAAATAAGAAAATACCCGGATCTGCTCCGTTTTCTGATCGCATTTCTTTTTTACAACGACGGGATTCAGACAATCATCGCAGTTGCAGCGATCTTTGCCGCCAGTGAACTGCAGATCTCTCAGGAGGCGATTCTCGGCTGTTTTTTGATGATACAGTTTGTGGCGATGCCCGGAGCATTAATGTTCGGGAAAGTGGCGCAGAGATATGGAGCCAAATTGGCGATCCATATCACCCTCTCCCTCTTCATCGTTATCACGCTCTATGCCGGGATGATGAACAGCGCTTTAGATTTCTGGCTGCTCGGTTTTGTTGTCGCCCTGATTCTGGGAGGGAGTCAAGCGATCAGCCGCTCTCTGTTTGCATCGATGCTCCCGGTCGAAAAGAGTGCCGAATTTTTTGGGTTTTATGCCGTCAGTGGTAAATTTGCCTCAATTTTCGGCCCGCTGCTGTTTGCTCTTATTACTGACCTGACCAGATCAGCCCGACTCTCCATCTCGGTTCTGACTCTTTTCTTTATTGTCGGCATGTTGCTGTTAAGAACAGTCAACGTCAAACGCGGCCGTCTCCTTGCGGTGAACCGTTCATAACAATTTGTACAGACCGGTCGGGGCAAGAGAGTTCAGAGGCAAGGCGTTTCTCACACGAAGACACGAAGAAGGTTAAATGCAACAACCGTTTCTGTCATTCCCGAGGCGATTTTGATCGGGAATCCAGATCTTAAAGAATGAAAAGCTGGATCTCCGATTAAAGCATTCGGAGATGACAACCTTTTTTTATGCAGATTTTGACTTCAGCTGCAATATAACCACCGATACCGAT
>JACUTX010000234.1 GCA_014859615.1 Desulfuromonadales bacterium
GAAATCGGAACGTAGCTGCCGCGGCAAAGAACCTGCAAGATGCGAAAGATTATGGAATACAGGGTATTAGAGAGAGGTGCAACCAGAGAGCAGAGAGGAGAGCAGGTAGAGTAAGGGGCAGGAGTTGCCTGCCCCCCACCCAATATTTCACCACTCCGTCATCCAGGTCTCTGTAATTGCAGAGTCCTGTTGAATATTTTTCCTTGAGCGAGCCCCCTCTCTGCCAATTTCTGGGAAGGGCTAACGCACCCCGAACCGGAGACAATAATCCTCGACAGTGACGCACTGCATATTCGCTCTTGCTTCATGCATGAGTCTTTCCTTCCGCCGCGCGCGCACAATCGATGCAGATCAGAGTCGCCGGGTCGATTGTCAGTCGTTTTTGTGCAATCTTTTCATCGCATCTGACGCAGTAACCATAATCGCCGCTGCGCAGTCGGCTGATGGCTGTCCGGATGCGCTGCAGCTCCACCTCGGTACGTCGGGCGGATGCCTGGGCCATGGCCTGCTGCTGCATGGCGTCCATACGCGAAAGACGCCCTACCTTGGTCTGGTCGAGTTCCACCGGCGCCCCTTCTCGCTGCTGTGCCTCGCGCCCCGCCGTAATTTCGGCAAGCCGTTTTTCCAGAAGAATTTTATACACATCCAGATCCAAATCGTCACGCATGGCTGAGAATCTCCTGTTATCCTGGCTGCCCCATTACAAAAAGGCATACCGACAGTAAGCAGTTATAAAGAGTGCCGAAGGTGCAGTCCGGTGATTTTCATTTCATCTTTGCCGTCGAACAATTCTGGCAGACCAGAATTGTCGGATCGGCCATCAGACGGTCATCACCGATATCCGCACCACACTCCATGCATCTTTTGTAATTTCCCCATCTGATGCGACTCAAGGCGAGCTCTATGCATTCCTCTTCGGACTTTACTATTGGGGAATCCTTCTGCTGCCGTATGGCGCTGAACCGCTTGAGAAGCAGATCTTGATAGAACTCCAGATCCAAAATCTTCCTCTTTTTCGTCTTCTCCATTTTTATTACTCTCTTGTTCAGAAGATACTTTACACTGGCGCTGCTGTGGAAACCTCGCCGAAGCGGCTGCGGACCAGCAGGCCCGTAACCACCGCCACCAATCCGAGTACGGCACATCCGGGGACGATCACCGTAAAAGGGACGCCGACCTTGAGTAATCCACCGACCACCACTGGCCCTAAGGCCGTGGCAAAAACACCGATCGTCGCTACAATCCCTTTGGTTGCCCCCAACGATTCGACACCATAGACTTCCGCCCATAACGCCGTCATCGTCGGCCCGTTGATCCCCTGACTGATCCCCACCAGAGACAGATAGACCAGAGCAATCCAGGGGGCCGATCCCAGGCTCAGAACGATCAGGCCGGCGCACGCTGGCAACAGGGTCAAGGGAAACAGGTTCTGTGCGCCGCAACGATCGATCCACGGGCCAATCAACAGCGATCCAGCCATGCGGGCCGAGGCAAAACCAATAAAAGCTGTCGCTATGGTTTTGACCGACCAGCCATACGCCTCGGCCAGAGGGATCTGGTAAAGGAACAGGGCGGTTAAAACCAGCGGCAGAAAGATTGTACTTGGCAACAGCGCATAAAATCGACCGTCACGCAGCAGCGCAAACCTGCCGGGCAGGGATGAAGCCTTGACCACTGACACATCGGAGCTTTGCCTCTCATGATGGAGCAACAAGGATATGGCTGGCAGCAACACCAGAGCGACGACACCCCCAAGCAATCCCCAGCTCAATCGCCAGCCCACACCCTGAGCCAGCAGTACGACTCCCAAAGGGAGCAGCCCTTCTCCCAAAGGATAACCGAGACCGGAGAGACTCAGGGCCCGGCCGCGCCCCTTCTCGAAGACCCTCGCCATGGTAATCGAGGCGGTCAGGCTGAGCAGCCCTTGTCCCGTCAGCCGCAGTCCGAGCAGGGCGATGAACAAAAACCCGACATTCGGCGCCAGGGCCATCGTCAGACATGCGAGCGCGAGGCCCAGCCCAGCTGTTAAACTGAAACGGTGCAACGCAACCCGATCAAGAAGACGACCGAACCAGGGGAGGCTTGCGGCCGAAGTCAGAGTGGCTACCGCGTAAAGCGTTCCAAATTGTGCGGTGTCGAGGGCAAAGACTTCCAGAAACTGCGGAACAAAGATAGAAATCAGAAACGTCTGACCGAAACTGGAAAAGAAGGTCAGGAGCAGACCGAAGACCAGGATTTGTGAATGGCCCTGCAGGAAAGAAAAATACCCATACCTTTGCGCCAGGACTTTTTGAGCGACTCCATTGAGGGTCCCTTTCACGGTTCCATCTCCCCCCATGGCGAAGCGCCGGGCGTTCTGCAATCTGTCGTCGTGATCATTTCAACACGTTCAAAAATTTCGATTATCAATACTGCAAACTCCTCCGCGCACGAAAAAAACGACCATGTCGTCTCCATTTCGAAACGTCCTTCACAACCTATCGGTAGTGCGTTAGCTGAAACGCATTCAAAAAACGCCAGGCTCAATGACAACTCAGTGCCGTTTTTCAAAAACGCTGTCTCAAATCGCTGGTTATTCAGAACAGCTTGAAAAACGGAGGCAAACGGGCGTTCCTGCTTGCTCAATTTTACCAAATTCAGGGTGGTGTAAGGAGTGTAGAAAGGATAGCGTAAGACTTTTCACCGCGACGGGCAAACACCGTGTTTCCTGATGATCCACATTTCTAATGGCGGGAATTTTAACCAATTATATTCAAAATGTAAACTCGAAACTTACAGACTTTGGGAATCCGCTGATAACCAACTGTTGGGGGAGCGAATTGCAGAATCAAACTACAGTCGTGAGCATGGTGCGGAGCCAGTCGACCGAGCTGTGTAAAATAAATCTGCCCCCTATTCGCGGGTCACATTAAGCCGGACACCCTGATTGCGGCAGAACGCCGCACAGGAACCGCAGCCGACACAAAGCTGGGCCTTAAACGCCGGAAAGTGATTTGCTGTTTCGACAGAGTCCAGTGCTCCGGTCGGACAGACCGCAACGCACCTTCCGCACGCTTTGCATTCCGGCGTGAACATCCTGTTTGCAAACAGCTGCTCGGCGATCTGTCGCTGTTTTACCAGAGGCAACGCATCCAGCGCCTTGAGCAGCAGGATTCTTGTCAACGGTAGATGTTTGCTCCCGTAAGCGTGTTCTTTCGCGTTGACCTGAAGGCGCTTGACCATCACCGCCGCCGTTCGAGACGAGCGTTCGCGAAAAAATCTGAAGAACTCCCGCCTCGACAAAGATGCGGGGTGGTAGCTCAAACTCTTTTCATTCTCGACCAGCCGGAGTCTGCTTTCCGGCCGTATATTTTTGCTAGAGGCGTGGGCGGAAAAAATACCTGCCGCGACGTGACCGTTCGGGCAATCGATACAGTGTGACAGATCGAGTTGAATCCCTTCGGAAAAGACCAGAGTGAACAGCAGCATCAATTCAAAGTTACTCAGATAGCCAAGACAGGAAAAGTGTGCATGTTTTTTGGCATCAAAGTTTTGCGCACAACCGAGAACAGGCTCTGGATGTGCCGCCAGATCAGTCAACAGTTGCAATAAGGAGAGCTCGGGAGAACGCAAAGCGGCGGTCGGGCAGACCGCAAGACAACTCAGACATTGCCTGCAACGTCCGGAATCGATAAACAGCCCCTGTTCGCTCCACGCAATCGCCCCAGCCCGACAGGCAGCGATACATCGGCTGCATGCATTCCGATTGCAACGATGCCGCACACAGCGTGAAGGGTCAACTTTCACCGCCGTCTGCGGTGTCAGCGCCGTTAAGGCGTGTGAACCGAGTGAGGAAATCATGGTGATTATACGGCCTCTTCAAGCTCCTGGAGGTCTTCAATAACAATCTGCTGCGTCATCTGAGCAAGTTGACGGTAAAAATCAGTCTCTCCCCCTT
>JACUTX010000235.1 GCA_014859615.1 Desulfuromonadales bacterium
TTGATCTCCTCGGCGGTGTACGGGAAGCCGAGCACCTCCATCTTGCGCTGGATAGTGACCGGATCAACACGATTCTCTGCCAACCAGCCGTAATCGGGCATATTGGTCTGCGGCACCATCGCCCGCGGTGTGGCCATATGCTTGTAATGCCAGCTGTCCGGGTACTTGCCGCCGAGCCGCGCCAGATCCGGCCCGGTCCGTTTCGACCCCCAGAGGAACGGGCGATCGTAGATAAATTCGCCACTCTTGGAATAATCACCGTAACGCAGCACCTCAGCGACCAGTGGCCGCACGGTCTGGGTATGACAGTTGTTACACCCTTCGCGAATATAGACGTCGCGCCCCTCTTGCTGTAGCGCTGTATACGGAACAACCCCTGCAATGCGGTCAGCCTCGGTATTGACCCAGGCAAACGGCAGGACCATCGTAACAATGGTCCCGACCAGAATCGCGGCTGTGGCCAGAATTAAAAGTAAGACAGGTCGTTTTTCCCACATAATCAGCCCCTCCCTTCAGCAGCTGCGGCTTCGGTAGAGGTCGGTTCCCCCCTGCGGACCGTCATGATCAGGTTGTAGATAAAGAGGAGAACGCCGAACAGATAGATGATCCCTCCCCCGGCACGAGCCCACCAGTAAGGGTACATCTCGACCATCGTCTCCATGAAGGTGTAGGTCAGGCTCCCGTCGGAATTCATCGCATTCCACATCCCGGCTTGCACCACCCCGGCAATCCAGAGTGAAACCGACCAGATCAACTGTCCGATCAGAATCAGCCAGAACTGCAGGTTCGCTAGCGGAACGCTGTAGAGTCGCTTTTTGTAGACGCGTGGAATCAGGAAATAGATACTGGCGAAAGCGATCATTGAGACCCATCCCATGGTCCCCATATGAATGTGCGCCGGAACCCAGTCGGTATAATGAATAAAAGCCGAGAAGGTGCGGACCGCCTGCATCGGCCCCTGCAGGGTCTGCAAGCCGTAGAAGGTGATGCCGATAATCAGAAACTTGACCAGATAATTCTCGCGCATCTGATGCCATTGCCCCCCCATCGACAGATAGCCGTTGATAACGCTCCCCCATGACGGGGCGATGAGCATGACCGAAAAAGCCATCGCCAGGGTCTGAATCCAGTCCGGAACCGGTGTCCAGAGGAGATGATGCGCCCCGGTCCAGAGATACATGAAGATCAGGCTCCAAAACGCGATAATCGATATACGGTGACTGTAGATCGGTACGCCGGTCGATTTTGGCAGAAAGTAGTAGAACATCGCCAGGGGGGGAGCGGTCAACGCCATCGCCACCGCATTGTGTCCGAACCACCACTGCACATTGGCATCATTGGTTCCGGCATACGCCGAATACGATTTAAACAGCGAAACCGGAAAGGCCGCCGAATTGACCAGATAAAGGATCGCCACGCCGACAATTGCCGCCAGCATGTACCAGAGTGAAATGTACATCTGCTCTTCACGACGCTTGATAATGGTCATGATGATATTGACGGAGAAAACCACCCAGAGAATGACCACCATCACATCAATCGGCCATTCCATCTCATGATATTCTTTGCTGGTGGTATAACCGAGCAACAGAGTCACGGCCGAGGCGATAATCGTGGCGTTAAAAAACCAGAGCTGAAACTTTGCCAGTTTATTACTCCAGAGCGACACCTTGCAGAGCCTCTGTACCATATAGTAAAATGTCGCAAAAATGACGCCGACCGCCCAACCGTAAATTCCGGCATTGGTATGAATCGGCCGGAGGCGGCCAAAAGTGAAATATGGCGGGAAATTAAGACCGGGTTCGACCATCTGCAGAGAGACAATCACCCCGACCAGCACAGCGACCAGCCCCCAGACCAGGCTCCAATTGACGAAACTCCTGACAATGTCAGTATTGTAAACCGGTTTATCCATACAAAACTCCTCCAGTTTATTCAAAAAATATCAGCCGAACCCGACCGTTGAAAAACAACAAACCTCAAACATAACCAAAACAGTCATCTTTATAATTTAAAGGTTAACCGGTGTCAACCTTCTTTTCGATTGCGCAACGGGGAGCGACCCGTTGCCGCTTGCGTCTGGACAAAAGCGTTCCCAGTAGATAAACGATCGTTATCCGGAAAATTTCACTCCATTTAAAATTAAGCAAATGATTACTCCAGAACAGCTCCCTTTTGTCGCAGACGGTCGAAACGCTGTAGGAATGGATTTCACCGAGCAGCAACAATCTCTCTTCCCGGCTCATCTCACTATTGGCATCGAGACTCATACGCAGACTATTATTGATCTGTCGCGCCTGAACGATCCGCTGTGCAACCTCTTCGCCAAGTTCAGGTTTGATCCTCTCATATTTGAGCTTCAGACTGTTTAGTCTCTCGGCCGCATCATACGTCGTATCGACCAGCTCCTCGCGGGACATCCATTTCGTTTCGTAATTTAAAATCTTCTCCCAGGACGGTTGCACCAGCAACTGTCGATGTTCTTCAAGCGTTTGGGCAAACAGTCTGTAGCCGAACTGTTCAGGCTGTTCAAAACATTTGCTGCCGGGATCGACAAACGGCCCCATCGGCGAAATAAAGCAGGAGAGCCGGCGATCCGAATTTTTAAACAGCTTTTCACAGTAATCGATGGTCGCCAGCACCGACCCTCTGGTCTGCTGTGGAAGTCCAATCATAAAAAAAACATCGATGCGATGACAGCGCAGAGAGAGCGCCTCTTCGATAATCGCCTCCATCTCTGAATTCGGGTAAAAAACCGTTGCATCCTGCAGACACCGGATCTCTTCATCATGACTCTCTGGCGAAAGCTCCAGACTCCAGTTTTCCAACGCGCTGTCAATCGCCTGCAGGGAACCGGCAGGGGGCATCCCGAACAGTTCAAAAATGATCTCATTTTTAATTTTGGCCGACTTGAGACGTGCTAAAACATCAAGAGCATACTCTTCACCCGCCTGGAACAGGTCGCCGACCAGAAATATCGGACCTTTCGAAAACCGACTGATATCCGCAATATTTTTAACCAGATTCTGCGGAGTGCGGAAAACAGGTGCTTTTCGCAAATTGATAAGATTGTTGGCCTGACTCGATCCACCACAGGTCAGACAATCGTGATGACACCCTTTCACAGTAAAAACAGCCGTGATCGGGTTTTTCCACCAGCCGTTAAACGGGAGAACACTCTGCAGATCACGATACCTGAGCACCATCTTCATCATCTGCACCGGGAGAAGATCGACAAAACCGACAGGAGGGTCGGGACAAACTAACGGATTAACCCGCACTTCCCCATCATGCTTCCAGGTTAAATTCGAAATATCCTGCAACTCTCCCCCCGATTTTAAACGAAGCAGCAGTTCATAGAGAAAAGGCTCAATCGCATCGCCGCGCAGAACGTAATCGACCTCCGGGTAACGGATAAGCTCCTGATGAAAGTAACTCGAAGAGAGCCCGCCAAAAATGACCGGCACCTGCGGATAAGCAGCTTTAACCAATCGGGCTATTTCGATTGAGCCGTGAGCGTGGGGGAGCCAGTGCAGATCAATACCGACCGCCGCCGGTTTTAGCCCAGCCAGAAATTCGGGGACATCAAATGTCGGGTCATTCATCATCCGCAGAGCCAGATTAACGATTCGTACCTTTAAACCGTGTGCTTCAAGGTAGCTGGTCATGGTGAGAAAGCCGAGCGGGTACATCTCAAAGACGGGCGAGGAAGGGATCAGATCACTGATCGGACCATACATGATGGCCCTCTGTCTAAAATCATAGACACTGGGTGGATGAAGCAACAGGAGATCAATCTGCGACATACGCACCTCATTAAAGAGTTTTTGTCAGCAACAATGATCTGAACCGACCAGACTATAACACATTAAGATCGGCTTAATAAATTAAAACCAAAAGGAATGACTAATTATTTT
>JACUTX010000236.1 GCA_014859615.1 Desulfuromonadales bacterium
TGAATTGCACTTTTTGGGCGAGAAGCTGTAACGGCTTGTCAAAATCGTCCGCCTGTTTCGGCAGAAGCGCGGGGTAGTAGCGATCGTTTATGATGGGGAAGCCGAGGGCACTCATGTGCAGCCGCAATTGATGCTGCTTGCCGGTGAGCGGATTGAGCAGAAAATACCCCCGCCCCTCTTTGAACGCCATCAGCCGGATGATGGAACGGGCATTACTGATCCCTGCAACCGACCGCATCCGAAACCACGGTTCCCCCTTAACCAGCCGATTTTCCACCCTCCATTCCCGCTCCTCGTTGGGGGGGTGTTTCATCTCGGCCACCGCTGCGTAGCTTTTCTTGATTCTGCCGTTTAAGAAAAGTCCGCCATAGAGACCACGGGTAGCACTGTTCATGGAAAAGAGGACCAGCCCTGAGGTCTCACGATCAATCCGGTGCAAAGGGACCAGATCGCTGTTGCCGGTTTTTGCTCGCAGACGATTAAGCAGACACTCATTCACATAGGGACCGGCAGGGGTGACCGGAAGAAAAGGGGGTTTGCAGGCAATGAGAAGCTCGTCATTCTGAAATACGATCTGCTCCTGCAAAGGGATGATCGGCTCCTGCAAAACTTCTCTGAAGTAAAAGAGCTTCTGCTGCGGCAGATAAGGGGTCTTGTCGGTGACAGGAGCGCCCGAGGCATCAAGCACCTTCCCTTCCATGACACGTTGTTTCCAGACGCTTTCCCCGACGGATGGAAACCGCTGCACCAGAAAATCGATGATCTGCGGGTAAGGTTTGTCGGCGCTCGGCATGCAGACGCATGACGGATATCTGGAAATCCCCATTTGAGTTGTCATCCCTGGATCTGTTGCAGTGCAAAGACTATTTGTTCTGTTTGAATCGATCAGCAAGAGCCGCAAAAGGGGAGTGGGCGAGGGGTGGCTGGCTCTGACGATCAGACGGGTCGTCGATGCTGCGCTGTTCCTGCACGCCGCGGGTATGCTCGTGGTCGTGGCAGTAGACACAGAGGAGCTCCCAGTTGCTCCCGTCGGGCGGATTATAGTCGTGATTGTTGTCCCGGTGATGCACGGTTAATTCCCTTAACTTTTTCCCCTCAAATTCACGGGTGCAACGACCGCAGACATGGGGGAAGAGTTTTAATGCTTTCTCCCTGTAGCCGGACTGCCGCTGCTGCTCTTCCTTGAGCATCTCTGCGACGATCCGTTCACGTTGTGCGCTTTTGGAATCGGTCATAACGTCTCCAGATTCAACTTCGTTTTGAATGCTATATTATTGAACGACAGGAACAAGATTCGCCGATTCAGAGGTGAGATCGACAACAATCCTGACTTTTTTGGCCCGCAGCTGACGAATCACCTGTTCAACCTTCTCTTCGAGAGTCCCCCCGACGGTATCCCAGTCGGCTCCGTCACGGGTCACAAACTCCTGAATCATATTGCGCAGCGTCTCCGGCGCGATCTGCTCGTACGAAATTTCGACCCCGTCTTCATTATAGCCAGTCATTGTTTTCTGAGACACCCATCACCTCTATGCCTTTGTGTTTTTACTCTGCAGGGAGGATAGCAAAAGGAAGCGCGATTGACCAGAGGTCTGTGCCATTGTTTAATGCTGGTCGCTTCCTGGCCGATCTGTTCGATAAACAATCTGGAATTGCGAACCGAATCTTCTGGATGCGTAGTGCAATGGTGCGAAGAGACGAAGAAAGTCAAAGACTAATTGGCCGCGGATGCAATCTGATAAAATCTGATAGGTCAAAAACCGAGGTCTTTGGTAGAGGCTAACACAGAGACTACGGGTTGTGATTTAAGGTTTATCAGATGTTCTCAGACCTTATCCGCGGCTAAAATTGTTTGAGGTTTGAAGGCCTATCTCACGCAGGCGCGAAGAGTTGACGCAGAGCCGATCTTCAAGCATAGTGATTTTTTGGTTTTAACTGATGACTGGGTGATCATGCAGCATTTTAATCTTTTGCGAACCGGCTCTTATCTCCCTGCTCTCTGCAGGATTGCCGTCAAGATCGATGCTCTTGCGCAGTTCAATCCGCCGCTCGCCCAGCAGAACAGTTGGCAGATCGGCGGCCCGGCCGATCTGTTGATCGAACCAAAGAATGCGCAGCAGGTCGCTGCCATTGTCCGGTTTGCCCGACAAGAGCAGATCCCGCTGGTGGTGATCGGTCAGGGGACCAATCTGCTCTTCGATGATGCCGGGGTGCGCGGCATCGTTATGAAGATCGGGTCGCAGATGGCGCAGATAACAATCAACGGCGAGCAGATTCTCGCCGGCGGCGGCGCCTGGGTGCCGCAATTGGCGCGGTTGTCGATGCGCGCAGGGCTGACCGGTCTGGAGCACTGTATCGGTATCCCCGGCACGGTCGGCGGGCTGGTGATGATGAATGGCGGGAGTCAGCACAAAGGGATCGGCGAGAATATAGCGCGGGTTCGGGTGGTGACCACTGCGGGGGAAGAGGAGATGCTCACTCAGGCCGACTGCGCTTTTGCCTACCGGCAGAGCGCCCTGCAGACGACCGGCGCGGTGGTGGTGCAGGCTGAGCTTACGTGTCTCTCTGGCGATATCGCCACGATCCGCCGCGCGATGGTCGCTGACCTGCGCAACCGCCGGCAGAAGTTTCCGCGCAAGCAGCCGAACTGCGGCTCGGTCTTTTTGAGCAGCGCCGCGATGCACGCAAGCGTCGGCCCGCCGGGGCAGATCATCGAAGCGGCCGGGCTCAAAGGGGTGCGCGTCGGCAACGCCGAAGTCTCCCGGCAACATGCAAATTTTATCGTTAATCGCGGCGGTGCAACCTCGGCCGATGTGCTGACTCTGATCAAGCAGATCCGGGCGAAGGTGCGAACCGAAATCGGTTTTGAGCTCGAATGTGAAGTCCGTTACGTCAGTCCGGAAGGTCAGATTTTTCCTGCTCACAAGCAGGCCGACCTTCTTTAACAACATAGAGAACGGGATAATGTCCGCAGATATTATAGACGATTCGATGAGCAACTGGGATCTGATCGAGACCGCCGAGATTCCGGGAACCGGTTGCGAAATGCAGCTCTTTCAGAGCGAAGGGGAATACTCCATCAGCGTTGAGGGGAGCGGGGTGCTGATGAGCACCTGGGCGCATCAGTCCGAAGATGCGTTGGCCGAACTTTCCTGCCGCAAGATTGCCTCTCGCCCCAATCCCCGGGTTCTGATCGGCGGGCTCGGCATGGGTTTTACTCTCGCCGCCGCCCTCCGTAATTTAGGCGATGATGCCGAAGTGGTGGTCGCCGAGCTGGTGCCGGGGATAATCGCCTGGAACCAGGGTCTGCTCGGCAAGTATGCCGGGAGCCCGTTGCACGATCCGCGGACCACGATCCGCGAAACGGATGTCGCCAAAATCCTGCGCAAGGAGCGCCAGTCGTTCGATGCGATTCTGCTCGATGTCGATAATGGCCCTGAAGGGATGACCCGCAAGAAGAACGACTGGCTCTATACTGAAGACGGCCTGACCGAGGCGTATACGGCGTTGCGCCCGGGGGGGATTCTCGCCATCTGGTCCGCCGGCCCGAGCCGCAATTTCAGGGAGCGGCTGCGCAAGGTCGGCTATACGGTGCAGCAGAGCCGGGTTTCAGAGCAGGATAATCAGGGGGATCTGCATGCGATCTGGCTGGCCGAGCGCGGGCCGTAATCTTCTTCTTTTAATCTTGGGACAGTTTATCGATCGGGCTTGTCACGGTCAGCCCTGCCTGTTCAGCAGATGGGTGTAAATCATGGTTGTTGAAACGTCGCTGTACCCGAGCAGTTCCTGCGCCGTACGGATATCCGAGCCACTCGCCAGCAGATGGGTAAGAGGTAAGGGGTAAGGGTGAGGGGACGTTGTTTAATCGTTGAATCTGCAAGCCTCTTGTGATAGCCTTCCACATGCCTC
>JACUTX010000237.1 GCA_014859615.1 Desulfuromonadales bacterium
GATCGTGACAAAAGCAAAAGACCGGTTATGGGTGAAGTGGCTGCGCGTTACTCGGATATTACGATCGTCACGACAGATAACCCCCGGACCGAGGCGTCTGCAGCGATCCTGCAGGATATATTGCCGGGCGTGCTAAAACAGTCTGCTCAGGAGCTGAGTCAAAATGATCTGCTCATGGGGGAGAAGCGCGGCTATTGTGTCGTTTCCGATCGTCGTGCTGCAATCGGTCTGGCAGTGCGCTGTTTACGTAAAGGCGATCTTTTGCTGGTGGCGGGCAAAGGGCATGAAGATTATCAGATCATCGGAACAAAAAAGAGTCATTTCGATGATCGGGAAGAAATTTTAAATGCGCTGCAAACAGGTGATTTATAATGACCTTTGATCTGCAGGAAATCATACAAATAACGGGGGGCCGGTTGCGGTCGGACAGCTCCGAAAAGACGATATTTGGGATTTCGACCGATAGCAGAACGGTCGGCAAAGGTGAATTATTCATACCGTTGCGGGGCGATAATTTCGATGGTCATGAGTTTTTGGCCCTGGCTGTTCGCAGCGGCGCTGCTGCCTGTCTGAGCGAAGACGAGGTGCAAGGGCTGCCTGTGCCGGTGATTATCGTGGAAGATTGTCTTAAGGCGCTGGGAGATCTGGCAGCGGCTGTGCGGCGCAATTTTTCCGGGCCACTGGTCGGTATTACCGGAACCTCCGGAAAGACGACAACCAAGGAGATGCTGGCCGGGATTCTCAGCCAGCAGACGCCGGGGCTGGTGACGAAGGGAAATTTTAACAATCTGATCGGTCTGCCGTTGACACTCTTCACTCTGAGCGCAGAGCATCGATGGAGTGTCCTCGAAATGGGGATGAGCGCGCGTGGTGAAATCAGTCGATTGTGTGAGATTGCGGCGCCGACCATCGGCATGATTACCAACGTCGGTCCGGCGCATCTCGAAACACTCCACGGTCTCGAAGGGGTCGCCAGGGCGAAGGGGGAGCTTTTTGCCGCTCTGGCACCCGGGAGTACCGCTCTGATTAATGCCGATGATCGCCATGTTCGAAAAATACCGGTCGCTAACAGCGTGCGTCGCCTTATGTATGGATTTGCTCCTGAGGCCGATATCCGTGCCGGTCTGGTTGCCGCGACAGAGCATGGCCAGAGATTTCAACTCTACCTCCCTGACGGTGAATGGTGCGTCAAGCTTGGAGTTGTTGGGCGACACAACGTCAGCAACGCTCTTGCCGCGGCAGCTGCAGCCCATGTTATGGGGAGTGACGGAGTAGGCATTGTCCGCGGTCTGGAAGCCTTTTCAGCTTGTCGTGGCCGGATGGAACTGATTAGCCTTGATGGGAATGTTCTGCTGCTTGAGGATAGTTATAATGCTAACCCGCTCTCGGTCGGGGCCGCACTTGCAACGCTGAATGAGCAGGCCGCTTCCGGACAACGGATAGCGATTCTTGGCGACATGCTTGAACTCGGCGAAGAGACCGCCCGTTGGCACCGGGAGACCGGCATTCTGGCCGCAGATAAAACCGACATCCTGATTCTGGTCGGAGATTTGAGCAGAGAGATAGCGGCTGGTGCCGCCAGCGCCGGGATGGCCGCCACGGCAATCTACCCTGTTGCGTCACACGAAGCAGCGATCAAAACCGTTCGCACCCTGGTTCGGCCCGGGGCTCGCATTCTGGTCAAAGGGTCGCGAGGGATGCGGATGGAAGTGGTCAGTGGTGCGCTCAAAGAGATGAAATTTACGCAATCAGCGTAAAGCATCAGACTGAAACGCTGAGGAGAAACAGATGCTCTACCATTTGCTCTATCCGCTACACACAGAATTTTCAGTCTTTTATGTCTTCCGGTTTATTACGTTCCGGACGATTTATGCGGCGATTACGGCTCTGGTTATCTCGTTTATTATCGGCCCCTGGCTGATTCGAACTTTGTCTAAACTGCAGATTGGTCAGACGATTCGCAAAGTCGGCCCGGAGTCTCATTTCAAGAAGGAGGGGACGCCGACCATGGGCGGAACCTTGATCCTGCTTGCGATCGTACTGCCGGTTCTGCTCTGGGCCGATCTGACTAATTTTTATGTCTGGGTCACCCTTTTTGTGACGATCGGTTTTGGCGCGGTCGGTTTCATCGATGATTTCAGGAAGGTTAAGTTAAAAAACAGTGATGGGCTCTCGGCCCGTGCCAAGATGTTCTGGTTGATTTTAATTGCCGGCTCAGCGGCGGTGATGCTCTATATCTATCCGTCATTTGAGACAACCCTCTCTTTCCCCTTTTTTAAGGGGTTACGGCCGGATCTGGGGATCTTTTACATCCTGTTTGTGGTGCTGGTTATGGTCGGCGCGGGGAATGCCGTGAATTTGACCGACGGTCTGGATGGATTGGCGATCGGTCCGATGATTATCGCTTCCGGGACATATCTGCTCTTTGCCTATCTGGCCGGTAATGCCAAATTGTCGGAATACCTCCAGATCAGCAGCGTACAGGGGGCCGGGGAACTGGCGATTATCTGTGGTGCAATGGTCGGTGCCGGACTCGGGTTTTTATGGTTTAACAGTTATCCGGCCCAGGTCTTTATGGGGGATGTCGGAAGTCTCTCTCTCGGCGGCGCCCTCGGCACCATTGCGGTGATTACCAAGCAGGAGATGGTTCTGGTCATTGTCGGTGGAATATTTGTCGTCGAAGCGCTGTCGGTGATCATGCAGGTGACTTCGTTTCGGCTGTTTGGCAAGCGGGTTTTCAGGATGGCACCGATTCACCATCATTTTGAGTTGAAAGGGTGGCCGGAGCCGAAAATCATTGTTCGCTTCTGGATTGTCAGCATCATTTTAGCCCTGGTGGCGTTGTCGACACTGAAGCTGAGATAGGGTGTGATGAATTATCGGGATAAAAAAATCGTTGTTGTCGGTGCCGGTGTGAGCGGCTTGGCGATCTGTCGTCTCCTGGCAGAGCGTCTGGCATCAGTCACCCTCAGCGATCATCAGCCTGCACCCGCAATCCGCAGGCTCGATACCCTTGATAAACTGCCGGTCCATTTCGATTTCGGTGGGCATACGACGGCTCTGTTTAAAGCCGCAGATCTGATTATTTTGAGCCCGGGGGTCCCCGCAACCATTCCGGCGGTTCGGGCCGCTGCGGCACAAGGCGTTGCGGTTATTGGCGAAATTGAATTTGCCGCTACCGAAATTGATGCACCGATCATCGGGATTACCGGGACGAATGGCAAGTCGACGACGACGGTCCTGCTTGGCGAGATTCTCAAGGCGTGTGGAAAAACAACATTTGTCGGCGGGAATCTGGGTGAACCGCTGACCAATGCTATCGCGATTCAGAATCTGGAGTGGCTGGTGGTTGAACTCTCTTCGTTTCAACTTGAGACGATCGACACGTTGCATCCTCGTTACGCCATGCTCCTGAATATCAGTCCCGATCATCTCGATCGCTATGCCGGGATGACGGAGTATATCGCTGCCAAGCAGCGACTGTTTGAAAATATGACAGAGAACGATCGGGTGATCCTGAATGCCGACGACCCGGAGGTGAGCAAGGTTGCAGAGCATCTGGTCGCACAAAAAATACAGTTTTCTACCCGGCAGAGTTTATCTGAAGGGATGTCATTGCAGGCGGGGTCGATTGTCTGGCGCTGGCAGGGGAAAGAGAGTCTCTTTCCCCTTGATACATTGCAGCTTAAAGGGATGCACAATATCGAAAATGTCATGGCTGCGATGATTGTCCCGTTGTGTGAAAATTGTCCGGCAGAACAGATCTGGCAGACGGTCTCGGCTTTTCGCGGGTTGCCACACCGCATGGAGCTGGTCCGCAAGCTCGACGGAGTCGAATGGTTCAATGATTCCAAAGGGACAAATATCGGCAGTGT
>JACUTX010000238.1 GCA_014859615.1 Desulfuromonadales bacterium
AGCATGGTCTCGGCCTGAATAAAATTCTCGGCACCATCCACCCCTACCCGACCCTCGCCGAAGCCAACAAGATGGCGGCCGGGGAATGGAAAAAAGCCCATGTGCCCGAGAAACTGCTCACCTGGGTGGAGCGTTTCCACACCTGGCGGCGAAAATGAGAGGATCACACATGAACAGAGGTTTTGCCCTGTTGCTTATCATCCTGCTGATTCCGATTTCGATCTTTGCAGCCCCGCAACCGGAACTCTGGCCACGCTGGCAGGCTTTCGATGCCAACAGCACCGTGACGGTTGACCATTTTGCCTGGGCGGATTTTCTTGGCCACTACCTGGTAACGAAACACCCCTCCGGGATCAACCGGGTGCGCTATGCTGCGGTCACAAGCGAGGACAAAAAGAGATTGGCTGGCTACCTCGACAGCCTCCAGGGGACTGCGGTATCCACGTTGAATCGCCAGGAACAGAAAGCCTACTGGATCAACCTTTACAATGCCCTGACCGTCAAGACCATAATCGATCACTATCCGGTCAAGAGCATCCGCGACATCGATATCTCGCCCGGCTGGTTCAGCGACGGCCCCTGGGATGCCCGGCTGCTCACTATCGAAGGGGAGAAACTCTCCTTGAACGATATCGAGCATCGCATCCTGCGGCCAATCTGGCAGGACAATCGGGTTCACTATGCAGTCAACTGCGCCAGCCTCGGCTGCCCCAACCTGCAATCAGAGCCGTTTACGGTCGAAACCCTGGAAGAGCTTCTCGACCGGTCGGCCAGTGATTACATCAACCACCCGCGCGGCATGAAGGTTGAGGGGGACAAAGCCATTCTCTCGTCGATCTACAACTGGTTTCAGGTCGATTTCGGCGGCAATGCAGAAGGAGTGCGCCAGCATCTCCTGAAGTATGCCGAGGCAGATCGAGCTGAATATCTTAAAACCGGTAAAGTGATTTTTTCCTATGACTACGACTGGGGACTGAACGAATAGAGAAGGTTGCCATGGGACTGTTTTCCAAAAAATCCAAACAACAAACCGAGACCGCCGACATTGCCGGGCAGGTGCAGCAGTTGCTCCTGCCCAAATCGCCGCCGGTCTGCGACTGGAGCTGCATCGGCGTACGCAACCGGATGGCGGAAGGTCTGGGGGGCGACTTTTTCGATTTTCTGCCGACCGCCGACGGCTGTCAGGCGGTGATGATCGGTGATGTCGTCGGGCATGGTCCTTCCGCAGCAGTCGTCATGGGGCTGCTGTATGGGTACCTCCATTCCAGGCTCCAGACGGTTTGTTCCGTGCATCATGTTGTGAATCAGGTCAACACGTTTCTGAAAACGTTCGCCGCTCGGTCGCATACCCATGACCACCTGTTCTCAGCGACCCTCTTTTTCGGCATCATCGATCCCATGACCCTGAAGCTGGATTACATCAACGCCGGACATCCGCCGCCGTTGATCAAACGTGACGGAGAAATTCTGGCTCTGGACTCGACCACCCAGCCGCTGGGTTTTTTTGATGTCCCCGAAGATTCCGTCAGATCAGTTCAATTCCGCAAGTACGACCGCTGGCTGCTGTACACCGACGGGATCACCGAGACGGCCAGCGTCGATGGCGAGCTGTTTGGTCGGCAAAGGTTGGACAACCTGCTGCTGAATCATCAGGGAGATTATCTGGAATTTCTGGATATTCTGCTGGCAGAGGTCATGGCTTTTAATGCTCAGGATCAGCCACAGGACGACTGCACGGCAATCGCCATCGATTTCCACCGGGATCGGGCGGCGAGAGGAGTGACATGACCGATTGGAATAAACTGATAAAAATCATCATCGGTGGAGTTTGGCTCGCTGTTTTCGGATTCGCACTGATCCTGTGGTGGCGCTCGACTATACCGCTGAGTGAGATTCCCCGCCTGCTGGAAAATTGGCTCAGTGACTTCGGGCTCTTCAGGGCGGCTTCGATCTACGTGGTCATCTATGCCGTACGACCCTTGATTCTGTTCCCGGCAACCCTGCTGACTGTCGCCTCCGGCCTGGTCTTCGGCCCCTGGCTGGGAGTTCTGTTCACCATTGTCGGTGAGAATGCCAGCGCCAATCTCGCTTTTGTTATGGCCCGCTGGTTCGGTCGGGGTGCGGTCGTCAAATATGTGGACCCGCGTTGGCGCCGCTGGGATCAAAAGCTCGAACGCAATGGGCTGGTCTCGGTTCTGATCATGCGCCTGACCATGCTCCCCTTCGACGCGGTCAATTTTGGCTGCGGTCTGACGGCGGTTCGCCAGCGGGACTTCGCGCTCGGCACGTTTTTCGGCATCCTGCCGTCATTGATCGGCTTCGTGTTGCTGGGCGGCACCGCCGCTTCGGGGGTCGCGCATCGCGGCGCAATTATCGGCCTGTCTGTAGTGTTTCTCGTTGTTGGTTTCACCACAGCGCATTTTCTGAAACGCCGGGAACAAAAAAATAGACTGATACCGGGAGAGAGCATACCCGTCAGGAACAGCTGATCGCAGATCGATGGAGCGATTGAACAGGACGCGAGCCATGAAAAATTTGTTCTGTATTAAAGGAGGAGTTTATGAAGTCTGGTGTCAAATTACTGATTATGACAATTATTCTGGTTGCTGGTTTCGCATCGTTCGCTACGGCCGCAACCCATGAGTCATTTCAAGAAAAAAAGGAGAGCTATTTCGACACCTTCACCATTTATTGGGAAAACGATACCTTTGCCGGGACAGATCGCGACTATACCAACGGCATCAAATTCAGTTGGAGCACCCCCTTTGACCTCCTGGACAGCACCAGTTTGCCGGCCTGGAGCTTTCCTTTTTTCAAGCAATTACCTTTTGTCGGAGGCTCGGAAGGAACGCATGCGGTGAGTATCTCCCTCGGACAAGACATGTATACTCCCGCCGACGCTAAGTCGGTCGAGGTGGTTCGCGATGACCGCCCTTACGCGGGCTACCTGTACGTTGCCGCCGGTTTTCATACCCGACATGCCATACGAAAAGACTCCTGGGAACTGCGACTTGGCGTTGTCGGCCCCTCTTCCCTCGCTGAAAAGACCCAGAACTTCGTTCACGACCTGATTGGAGAGGAGCGCGCCAATGGCTGGGATCATCAACTGAAGGACGAACCTGCCGTTGATTTGATCTGTGAGTCACAATGGCAAAGCGGGTCGGTGCCCCTCGGCCGACGATTTGGCGTGGATCTGATTCCACATCTTGGTGGACGCATCGGTACCGTCAATACATATCTCAACGCTGGAGCGGAAATACGTTTAGGCTGGGATTTGCCAAACGATTTCGGCAGTTGTCCCATCCGCGGGGGGTGTGAAACAAACAGCGCTTTTATCGATGGGTCCAAAAAAAAATCGACCTTTCACATTTTTGTTTCGGCAGATGGCAAAGCTGTAGTGCACGATATTTTTCTCGACGGCAACCTGTTCCACGACAGCCATAGTGTCGACAAAAAGCCCCTCGTTGGGGAATTGATGGGCGGTTTTGTCTGGCAGATTGAGTCTCTGAAATGGACCTACTCCTACATCTACCGCTCGAAACAATTTGAGACGCAGGCTGAAAATCAGACCTTTGGCTCCCTGAGTATGGCTTGGTCATTTTGAAATCCGGCAGGGGCAGTTTAATCTGCGCTTCGCCTTTTACAACCCACCACAAAAGTATGAAGCGTTTATCGAGAAGCTACGCCGGTTGCCGGAAATTTCGGCAGTCGATATCGAACATTGATTCGGTCATTCGCTGGGAATTTAGCGGTAGCGAGCATAGAGGGGGGCGGATCGTGTCGAGGTTATTCGAGCACTGGAAATGGAGGTTTTGCTGATGCTGGAAAAATGGTCACGAACGGTTTTTCTGGTCTGCATGATGCTGGCGGCCG
>JACUTX010000239.1 GCA_014859615.1 Desulfuromonadales bacterium
TCCCAGTTCTTGACCTTCATGGTGCCGTTGACGGCGAGATTCTGCTGCATTTTAAAGCAGCGATCGAACAGCTGCGGCTCGTGACCGACGCCACGGGCGAGACAATCTTTCGAAGCCATATCGAAGTAATCTTGCAGGATCGGCTTGTATTCCGGGTGCGCACATTTGTCGATAATGAGCTGGGCACGATCTTTCGGCGCCATACCACGAAGGTCGGCCAATCCTTGCTCAGTGACGAGGACGTCTAGGTCGTGCTCGGTGTGGTCAATGTGCGGAGACTTCGGAACAACACAGGTGATCCCGTTCGGATCGGTCTTGGACGGACGGGTCGACGGGGAGTGCATGATCTTCAGGAACCCGTTACGCAGGAAGTCACCGGAACCGCCGAGGCCGTTGATCATGCGGGTGCCGCCGACCAGGGTCGAGTTGGCATGCGCGTAGATGTCAAATTCTACCGGGGTGTTCATGGCGATACAACCGAGACGGCGGATCGGCTCCGGCGCGTTGGAGATCGCCAGCGGACGGAGTGTGATTTTGTCAGCGTACTTGTCCCAGTTATCGAAGAAACGCGGGAAACCCGGGCTCTCGGAGAGGGAGAGTGAGCAGGACGATGCGGCGTCGAGCTTGCCGGAATCGAACAGGTCGAGCATGGTGTCCTGCAGAACTTCGGTGTAGACAGTAAGGTTCGAGAACGGACCCTTAGCCAGACCGCCGACGACGGCGTTGGCGATGGAGCCGACACCCGATTGCAGCGGCAGCAGGTTTTTTGGCAGACGCCCCTGCTTTACTTCATTGGAGAAGAAGTCGATGATGTGGGCGGCGATCGCTTCGGAGGTGGCGTCCATATCGGTAAACGCACGCCCTTTGTCACGCAGTTTCGATTCGCAGACGGCGACGACCTTGTTCAGATCACACGGAATCGAGGTGCTGCCGATCCGCTCACCGGCATGGGTGATCGGAAGAACCTGACGATTCGGCGGGTTCTGGCAGGTGACCAGGTCGTGCATCCCTTCGAAGGAGGGTTGTCCGGTGTTCACTTCAAGGATGATCTTATCGGCAACCTGGAGCAGTTCCGGAATAACGCCACAGGACGAAGTCGGTACCAGTTCGCCGTTTTCTGTGATAGCGGAGACTTCGATGATGGCAATGTCGATCCGGCCGTTTTTGGTGTAGAAACCGTAGCCGAGATCCTGAGCGAAGAGGGAGAGGTGCTTGTCACCCATGCGGATGCGCCCTTCGTTGATCCCCTTGGCGATGTTCTTGCCGGTCTGGTACGGCCAGCGGCGATCGATCATATCGAGAGTCGCCCAGCGATCCTCAGTCTCAGCGCCGACAGAGGCACCGATGAAGAGGTTGAATTTCAGTTTCCCTTGCAGACTGTTTTTTTCAACATGATCAGCCAGAGCAATCGGCACGACCTTCGGGTAGCCCGCCGGGGTAAAACCGGACCAGCCGAGGTTCATGCCGTCTTTGAAAAACTGGACGGTCTGGGCAGGCTCCATAACCTTGGACATCAGGCTCTTGCAACGTACGCGATCTTGCAGTGTTCCGTATTCGGACATACTCTCTCTCCTTCAGTGTCAAGTGATTTCCAATCCCGTCAACAATGAGACTGGATTCCGATAATAAACCAATATTAAAACAGTGTGGAAATGATGGTGATGAACTCTTTATTGCTGTTAACTTAATGATTTATATGTATTTTTTACTGTTTTGTAAAGCAGGGATTAAAAAAATTCCGAAGGTCTGCCGAGGGTGAACTTCAGTTTGTAAAATCCCGTTATAAGGTGGAAACTTTATATAATGGCCATCATACCAAGTCAAGAAAAAATATGGGAGAAGACTCATAATTGCCGATTCACCTCTTGGTTGCGACTAGTTATTCCTGTTCGAACCGTTTTGGAGCAGCTTCTCTATATCGGCGAGATACTTGCTGTCGGGATAATTTTCCTTCAGGAGAACAAACAGTTGTTCGGCCGTCTGCCGATCCCCCTGTTTCAGATAGGAATTCCCGATCCCGAAATAGATATTGTCCGCAATCGGATACTCCGGATAGTTTTTGCGCAGATATTCGAATCGCCTCTGTGCCGCCAACGGTTCGTTTGTGCGCAGATAGAATCGGCAGACCTGCAGCTCGTGCTCGGCCATGCGATCACGCGCTGTCTGGATGTGTCGTTTGATCTTGTTTGCTTTGTCGGTTTCAGGATAACGCTTGAGCAGGTTGCGAAAGGTGATGATCGCATTTTTTGAGGCGGTCTGGTCTTTTTCGGCGGGGAGAATCTGCTGGTAGTAAGACATCCCGAGACGGTAGAAGACCGTCTCGACTTCGGGGTGTCTCGGATGATTTTTGAGAAACAGCTCGCAGGCGGCTGTCGCCTCCGGGTACTGCCCGTTCAGATAATAAGCCTCGGTGATCTTGAGTTCAGCCAAAACGTTGAGCTCGGGGGATTGGAAGCTGTCACGGACCTTCTCCCAGGATGCGATCGCATCTGCATACTTTTTTTTCTGCATGAATTGTTCGGCCTGGTCGGCATGCAACTGGGCTTTTTGCGTGGCCGGGATGACCTTGTCGGCGCACCCGGTGAGCAGGGAGAAGATTAACAGTACTAAAAAAATAGAACGCATAATGAAATATTTGCCCTTTTGAATTTACGGAATGAGTCGCTGAAATAGTTTGAAACGCCGTCCTTTTTCAGGCACGGAAACCTTAAGGGTTGTCCCGTTGTTTGTCAATGCTCTTCCAGAGCTGGCGGCGTAACGATTTTGCGCTGGACCGCAGGTCGGACGGAGCGGGTGGCTGCATCGGATTGAACCGGAGCGCATCTTCTCTTTGCCACTGTTGCAGCAGCGCCTCCTTATCTTCCTGATCAAGATAACGGTGCAGCACAAGCTCGATCTCGTTTCGACAGAGGCCGGCTGCCGGTCTCTGGCAAAGCTGATCGATGCAACCTGTAATGGTGCGGGGGTGACGTTTTCGCCAGAGCCGGTACCGCCCGATCATAAGCAGAATCGCTCCGGATAAGTGAATCAGGATCAGCGGCCAGCCGGTGCTGCTTAAGGCCGGTTTCGTCTCAATTTCAAGGTAGATCTGCCGCTCGGGATCGAAAACCGGCAGAAAGAAGCGAAGTTCATCGGTTGTGAATTTGCCGGGAGTGTAATCGTAACGAAAAATATGTTCCCGTCCCCCGTCCCGGGTTGGTCGGGTCTCTGTATCGAGCCGGGTCAGTCGATCAGCGCTCTCTGGTGACGCGATAACGGATGGTAGAGGTGCCAGCTGGTTGCTGTCAAAAATGTGCAGTCGTATTTCCCTGTCGCCGCTGCCGTCTGCCTCCAGCTTCAATCGTTAGTGGCCAACATGGTTGCTGAAGCGGTCGGGTCTGTTCGTGACCGGCAACGGTCTGACCCGCAGGGTGAGTGGCTCTGGTCTGATGTTCAGGCTCTCGGTCGAAACGAGCGCCAGCCGCAGAGTGATCTCTCCCGATTTAATCGGTCTGATTCGCCGGGAAACCGTCTCCACCAGACGGTTCTGGCTGTCGCGGTAAAGCTGCGAGCGGATGTCGTCTGGGTCAGCAACGACAAAATTGTCGAGATTCGGCCAGTTGAAACGGGTGCGCTCCGCCGGATGACGGTTGTAGGTGATCTCAAGCAGCAGGTCGATCTCTTCGCCCAGATAGGGGGCCGGATTGGAGATGAGCAGGCGCGCCGTGATGGCCGCTTCTCCGGCTGCGCCGGTCTGCGCGATGCAGAGAAGAGCGAGGAGGAGAAGAAGAGTAGCGGTGACAATGTAGAGCAGTCGAGCAGCACGAGCAGGGTCAGGCTTGACAATTGGGGAATTGCTGTTCAACTAATGCTAACCGCT
>JACUTX010000240.1 GCA_014859615.1 Desulfuromonadales bacterium
TCGACAAGCTCTGGCTTTTTTGGGGCGTCGGTCGAGATCTCGACACCATGGTTCTTCCTAGCGCTTCGAGCGATGTTCATTAATTCAGGGTAGTCAGATCGGAAGCCGTCGCCCGCAGACGCCGACCGAGCGGTTGGCCATCGGAGCGCCCGAGCAGTGCACCGGCCAGAACCAGTCCGGCCTGACCGGCGAGAATGAAAGCCGGAATTTCAATCGAGCCGTGCGGCAGAAGCCAGCCGGTCAGGAACAGTCCTTCTCCGGCCCGGAGGTAATCGAACACCACTCCCCCGAGAATTGCACCGTTATAAAACAGCAACACCAGGGTTCCGAGGCCAAAGGTGATGCCGAGAGCCAGACAGAAGATCGCCACCTGGGTGTTGTGAGTCATCAATTGGCTGGCAAACGTGACATAGCGCCGCTCGCCACTCTTCCCCTCCGCCAGACTCCCGCCTGCAGCCTGCTCTTCTTTTGCGACCCGATCTGACGGATCCCCCTGCAGGTGAGAAAAGGGGAGAATCACTTCCTTCCCTTCCGGCGCATAAGCGGTCAGGGTGCCGCCGCACAATGCACCAAGCAAAGTTATCGCAACCGCGAGCAGAAATGCCTGCGCGTGACGGCGGAAGACCTGCGGGAAATCCTGAAAAAACCAGCGCACGGGGCGGAATCGAAAAGGGTGTCTGCGACCGCCATGAATCTCGCCGTAAGCACGAGCCACCAGCCCTTCCAGATAGAGCTTCAGATCGGGATCGGCGGCGAGGCTGCCGAGGCGGGCCAGGTCGGCAACGGTGCGCTGGTAGAGCAGATGCAGCCGTTTGATATCTTCCAGACGGAGCCGGGCGGCATGGTCCCGTTCCAGTCGATCGAGCCGCGCTTCAAGTTCACCCCAGATCGATTTTTGCGCAGTGATAAAACTTTCAATATCGATAATCACAGGATCTGCCTCCGCTTGATATCGAGATAGCGCGACACAAGCTCAATCGCCAGCTGATCGCGTTCGATCAGGGCAAACCCGACATTCTTCTGCCGCAGTTTTTTCTCCAGCTCCTGCAGGCTGTTCCAGATTATATGCCCGCCGAGCCGCTGATAAATTTCGGCTTGCGCTGTCACCGCCGGACCGGTAAACAGCGACCGGGCCGGTTCCGGCCTCGGCATCGCCACCACCACCAGATGTCGGGCGGCGAGCGGAGTGAAGTGCTGCAGAAAATCTTCAGCCAGCGCCGGATCGTCGAGATTGGTCAACAGCATGATCAGAGCCCGGCGGCGCAAATGCAGGCCGAGATTGGCGGCCAGTTCGCGAAAATCCGGAGAGACATCTGCCGTTTTCAAACGGTAGAGGGCATCCCGCAGCACGCCATAGTGCGCTTTCCCCGAACCGAAACGGACCAGCGTCTGCAACTGATCGCTGAAGGTAGCCAGACCGCAGAGATCACCCTGGCGTTCAGCGGCCAGTCCGAGGGTCAAGGCCGCACCGATAAAGCGTTCAAGGAGCGGCTCTTCGCCAGCGCCCCCTTGCCGGGCACTGAGGCGGGAGCTGTCGACACAGATAAAAATCCTCTGTGTCCTCTCGATCTGAAACTCTTTGGTGACCAGCTGCCGCCGTTTGGCGGTCGCTTTCCAGTGAATATCGCCGAGACTGTCACCCGCCAGATAGTCACGCACTTTTTCAAACTCGCGCCCCTGGCCGACCTGACGCAGTTGGTGCATTCCCGAGACTCCGCGATTCAGGAAAAAGGCGGCCAGCGCCTTGCGTTCCCCCGCCAGATTCGGATAGACCGCCGCTTCAGCCTCTATCGGGCAGACCACCTGCCGTCCCCAGAAACAGAGCGGCGAGATCAGGCGCACAGAGACCGGACCGAGATGATACTCTCCACGTCGTGAGGCCGACAGCGGCCACTGCAGTTGCGTCTTCGCCTGATCCAGGCTTCCACGCCACTCGCTCTGATCCGTCGACATCCCTTCCGGCAGCGCCAGCCCGACCCGGACCCGACTCTTCTGACCGTTTCGCTGCTTGAGCAGCAAAAAGAGGGTGGCCGATCGGCCACAACTGAATCGGAGGTCCTCGGACGCCTCTACCGAGAGACTGCGCGCCAGCCTGACGACCAGAATGATGTCGACGAGCGCCAGAGCGACGAGCGCTACAACGACGAGCGGGAAGAGCCCGGCCAGAGTCGGCAGCAGCGCTGCCGTCACGGCCGCCGGAACCAGCGTCAGGGCTGAAACCCAGAGAAAGCGTTCTTCAGGGACAATCATCTCGGGACAGTCTGACTTTCAACCATGGAACGGATCACCTCTTCGACGGTTAACCCTTCAATTTCAAACTCCGGACGCAGAATCAACCGGTGGCCAAGGACGGCAGCAGCCAGCCCCTTGATATCATCCGGGGTCACATAATCGCGCCCGGAGACCGCCGCAAAAGCCCGGCTGGCGAGTAAAAGAGCCTGGGTAGCGCGCGGTCCGGCACCGACCAGAACAGACGGGTGCGTCCGGGTGGCACGGACCAGATCGAGGGCGTACCCGACCAGCTCCTCCCGCAGGGTGATTAACTGCAGGCTGTGCCGCAAAGCAAGCAACTGCTCCGAGGTCAGCACCTGGGCGACCTGTCCGGCGTTCAGAATCCGCTCGGGTGCGTTGTTGCCGAGGGTTCGCGTTGCCAGGCTCAACTACTCTTCACGAGTCGGATCAGTCATCATGATTTTGAGCATAAACCGGTCTTTCTGCGCTTCCGGAAGGGGATAAGTCCCTTCAAACTCAACCGGATTCTGCGTGGCAAAGACCGAAAACGTCTCCGGCAGACGGTAGTTTTTTCGATCGATCGTCACCACCCGCTCCTGCATCGCCTGCAGCAGTGCTGATTGAGTTTTAGCCGGAGCGCGGTTAATCTCATCAGCCAGGAGAAAAGAGGTGAAGACCGGCCCTTTGACCAGCGTGAACTCATTGGTCTCCATCCGGTAGATATGGGTGCCGGTGATATCGGCCGGCATCAGATCGGGAGTGAATTGAATCCGGGCAAAGCTGCTTCCAAGGACGCCTGCAAGCGTGCGAACCAGCAGTGTCTTGCCAACACCCGGCACCCCTTCAATCAAGGCGTGCTGCCCGGTGATGATCGTGACCAGAGCCAGGTTGACCACCTGAGTCTGGCCGATAATGACCTTCTGCACCTCCTGGAGCGCCTTGTCCAGAACCGCCTGCAACTGCGTTAAATCAACGCTCATCAGATATTCCTTTCGGTAAGAATCGTGCTTATTTTTCGATAGAGATTCAAAGGACGCCGTTCTTTTGCTGTCAGCTTCATCTCTGCCTGCACCAGTTGCTGAATCTGCCTGCGCTTCTTTTGACCCGGAAAACCATAACGGGACAAACTCCGGCGCCATTCACGATGACACGCCTCGGGGAGATCGGCGAGCGGAATATGCCGCTGCAGCAGATTAACCAGACCGGAAAAATGATCCCGCGCAGCGGCTCCCCCTTCCACTTCTGCAGGTGGCGCGACGAGGGGGAATGCATTTTTCCAGACCACCAAAGCAGCGATCAGAAACAGGGAGAACAAAACGGTATCCATCCGGTAACGCTGAATCAGGGTCATAATGCCGGGGGTCTCACTGACGCCAAGATGAGCTTCGGCAAACACAACTTCCCGCCCCCCCCCGAGCATCCAGGCAATCAATTCAACTTCGGTCTGCGTGCGCAAAGATTCGTTACTAAGCGGATAGCTGTCGACGAAGACGACCATACTCCCCTTTCCCCAGTCGCGCTCGGCGACGACCATCTGCTCGCCATAATTATAGACAGCGTGCCAGGACCCGTCATCATTGGACATCACCAGCGGCGTATGCAGATCGAGAAACATCGGCAGAGATT
>JACUTX010000241.1 GCA_014859615.1 Desulfuromonadales bacterium
TCGACTCCTGGGGATTTATCCTTTGCCGCCGGGATGATCTGTCGGCTCTTTTGCTGGCTGAAGAGGGGGCGTGCAGACCGATGGCCGGTCAGCAGCCGATCTGGCTCTGTCGCTTCGGTGCAACCGGGCGTGATCAGATCTTGCTGCCGGTTGCGCTCGAATCGCTGTGGCAGACCGTGGAACAAAAATTTCATCATCCGCCGCGGAAGCATCTGCGGATGGTGGCGGAACTCAAGGCCCGGATTTTTTTGCGGGGAGAATGGTTTGAGACAACTCTTTTCAGTCTCTCTGACATGGGCGCTCGTATTACAACCGATCGCGAGGTTGTCAAGCAGGAAGATGTATCGATTGAATTCTCTATCGATGATGACGTTTTAAAATATAATGCTCAGATCATCTTTTCGGTCCCCAAAGCTGACTCCGCGCAATTTCAGTCCGGCATCCTTTTTTCCGGACAAAATATCCAAAGTCGCGCCGAGTTGCGGTCCATTCTGATCCGCCGGTATCTCAAAGCGATTCGCGAAAGGATGGATCGGCGTGCTTTTCAGGATGGATTGGCGTTTCTCGATCTCCCCCCGGAGGTCAGGCGCAAACTGCTTCAGGTCGATTGATTGCAGGGTTTTATCTATTTCTTGAACAGTTTCCCGAGCACAGAGGCGTCGTTGCCACTGGTCGAGCGCAAGTTTATCAGACGCAGCTCGCGTAACGCTTCTGTGCATTTTCGATTGCACTGTATCGCCCGCTCAAACTTTTTTTCCGCTTCTGGCAACCGACCTCCCTCTTTCAACATGTAGCCGTGAAACAGGTGTCCCTTGTCGAGGTTGGGATTGAGTCGGATCGATTTCTGAATCAGTTCTTTGGCTTGTTCGAGCATGATTGCATCGCCGGCGGCCGATTTGAATTTGGCCCACCCCAGATAGCAGAGATATTCCGGCTCTTCCTGATAGAGATTGACAGCTTTTTCGAGCTCTTTGTGTGCCTGTGTGAAGTTATTATTATTCAGTAAGACGACTCCGCGCTGAAAGGCGTTTTCGGCCTCAATAATGATTTTTGCCTCGTCGCGATCTTCTCGTTTACCCCCCTGTAATTCGAGCAGATAGCGCTGGCGTTTCTCTTTGTTTGACAGCGTGTTATACGCTTCGCCAATTCTTTGAAACAGGCTGTTTGCCTGCTGTTTAAGATCGCTTGAGAGTTGTTCCTGCTGCAGGTGATCCGGGTGAAATCTCTTCGCCAGAACAACATAACTGCGCCGGATCTCTTCATCTGTCGTATCGGTCTTAAGACCGAGAAGATCGAAAAAATTCTGATTCATCATCCGGTCGAAAGTTTTGATAAACGCTTCTCTTTTTTTTGTCTCTTGTGGTGATGTGGCAAACAGGCTGCTTCTCTCTTTGGGTGCAAGTTGTCTCTTATGCCCTTCGAGCAGTTTGACCAGAAGCAGAGAGGCGAGCAGTCGTTTGTTCTCGAACCGTGACAAGGGGTAGCGATCGAGAATCTGCTCACAGCTGTCGCGGCCGTTGCATTCTGCCAGGATTTTTGCTTCGCGCTGAATGAGCTCGACATCCTGAAACCGGTAATGCGGGTTGTTGGAGAGGGCGGGGAAACTCTTCAGATACGGTTCGAGCAGTTGGTCAACCTTCGCTTCGTTGTAGTTGTTGCGAATCCCCTGCAGGATAATATTGGCCGGGGAAAGATCGATATGAGTCACGTTCTGCTTGAAACTGACAGCCGGAGAAAAGTGAAAAGCCCCCCTTTGCCAGGTGAAGATCTCCAGCAGTTTTTCCGTCGCCTGTACACGTAAAACTTCAGGGAGCTGTTCCGGTTTCAGCAGCTTCATCTCGACCAGAACTTCACCTTGCATCTTTCCGGTCTCTCTGACGATCTGCAACGATTCTTCACACTCCCGCTTCGAGATCAGCTCTTTGATCGCCAGGATATTGCCGAGGCATTCACGAACCAGATTGGAGCGGACAAAGATTGGATAGCCGGATTTAAAATAGATCGCTTTTTTGCGCTCAGCCTGATTCAGGTGCAATAGCCCCGTTCGTTGCAGGGTATAAAGGTCGCGAAGCAGTTCCGGGAAAGGCGTTATGAGCAGGTCTCCTTCGATTCGGGTCGATTTGCCGTGGGCCGGCTCTTCGATCGGCTCGTCGCCGTCGAGCAGGTAGACTATTTTTTGATGCAGGGTTTCGAGACTGAACGGCTTGAGCAGGTAAATCGATGCGCCGTAAACCTCTTTGGCTTCGCGTACCTGTTCTGCGCTCCGGTTGATGGCTGAGATGAGAATGACGGGCGTTTTGCGGGTTGCAGACTCCTTGCGCAGGGCCGAACAAGCCTCAATGCCGGAGAGACCGGGGAGGACCACATCGAAGATAATCAGGTCGTACTCGCCTCCCTTCAGCTTTGGCAGGGCCTCTTCGGCAGAAGCATAGCTGTCGACGGTGAACCCTTTCAGAATCAGGAATTCAGAGAGGAAGTGTCGAATACTCTGATCATCGTCAATAATCGCAATATGGCGGTTCATTTTTTCCTTGATTCAGCTGCTGCTGCGCTTTGGTTCGTCGGCGGGTGCAAGATAGCGGGTGAATATCTCGCGGATCCCTTCGGTGATGCCGCGATATGCTTCGAGCAACGCTTCACCGGGCTCGCTGACATCCTGATAGCCGAGGCGGCGGGCCAGTTTGTTCAGATAAGCCGTATCGTTCGGTAGTTCGTGAATCGATTGGTCGTGAATCAGACGGAGCATGTTTTCGAGTTTGCGCAGAAACTTGTAACCTTCAATCAGGGTCGTCGTCTCTTTCTCTTCTAAAATAGCCGCATGCTGCAGTTTCCGCAAAGCTTTGATCGAATTTGTGACATGCAGGTCGGGGTTGTTGGCCCCGTGCAACAGTTGCAGATACTGGGCGATAAACTCCACATCGACCATACCGCCGCGACCGGTTTTGATATTGAATCGATTCTCGCGTTCCCGACCGATCTCTTTCTCCATCCGGCTGCGCAGGCGGGCGATTTCGATCGCGACATTTTCGGGGAGGGGGGCGCTGTAGGCGCAGAATTCGAGGGATTTGTGCATCTCTTCACTGAGATGTGAGCCGGTCTGGATCACCCTGGCTTTAATAAGAGCCTGTCGTTCCCAGAGCTGGGCTGAAGAGGCGTGATAATTATTAAAGGCCGAGAGGCTGGTGACCAGCGGCCCCTGATTCCCGGAAGGGCGCAGTCGGGTGTCGATCTGGTAGACGTAGCCATCCTGGGTGACCAGGGTCAGCACCGAAATGATCCGTTGTGCCAACCGTGAAAAATAGTACGGGTTGGATTGAGCTTTGAACCGTTCCGGATCGGTCCCCGCAACGGCTCTGGTTTCACCATCTCCCTGATAGACAAAGATGATGTCGAGATCGGAATGATAGTTGAGCTCCATCCCGCCGAGTTTCCCCATCCCGACGATGACAAATTCGGCCGGCTGTGACTCTTGCCCGACAGTGCTGCAGTAGGGGAGACCGTAACGGGGGATCAGTTCCTCCTGCGCAATGGCAACGGCGGCGATCAGGCAGCAATCGGCCAGACAGGAGAGCTGGTAGGTTTTTTCACCCTGCGGGGTGGTCCCGAAAATATCGTTCAAGGCGATGCGCAGAAACTCTTCATTGCGGAATTTACGCAGAATTTCGAGCTTCTGTTCGTAATCGTTCGCCTCCCGCATCAGCGCGGTCAGATCGTACTGCATCTCCGGCAGATCTTTAAAAGGGGTGGCGTAGGCGCCGGAGACCAGAGCATCGAGAATCTCCGGATGTTGAATAAAGATGCGGGTCAGAAACTGGCTGGTTCCGAACAGATTGACCAGTAATTTCATGGTCTTG
>JACUTX010000018.1 GCA_014859615.1 Desulfuromonadales bacterium
TCTCGGTCACGAATCCGGTGATATTTTGCTGCGTCAAGTTGCAGATCGTCTGAAACAGGTTGTGGGGGAGACAGGTACCGTCTCCCGTATCGGGGGTGATGAGTTTACGGTCATTCTTTGCAGAGTCATTGACCCCGCATCCGTAAGGGTTGTTGTCCAAAGTATTTTAGACACTCTTTCAAGGTCGTTTACACTTCCAGAGGGGGAGAGGAACATCTCCGGCTCTGTCGGAATCACCTTCTATCCCGAAGATGGCGACGATATCTCGACTTTGATGAAGCGGGCAGATGCGGCGATGTATATGGCGAAACAGAGTGGTCGTGATTCTTTTTGTTTTTCCACTCCTCCCAAGAATGTTTCGTCTGCTAAACGGCAGCTCGATTGACGAGCTCTTTTTGGAAAGATCAAAATATCATGCATGATGAATCCAAAATCGTTTTAAATTGCCCGGAGTGTGATGCTGCGATCTACGAGATGATCGACTGGTTTAAACGGTCTGATTTTGTCTGCCAGGTCTGCGGCAAGGGGTTGACTGCTGCACAGTTTGCCCCTATGATTGCCGACCTTGAACAGGCGATCGATACAAGATTAGATGAGATGATCTCTGATCAGCCGCACGCCGGTTGTTGCGGGAAAAAATCGACCTGCTGTTAACGCTTGATCGACTGATCGTCTGGAGATCCGCACGGCGTTTTTTGTATCGAGACATCTTTTGGTTTAATTTTTGTGTTTGCGTCTGCAAAACTCTTTTGACATTAAAGGAATCAGGTAGTGGCCAAAAAGAAAATGGTTATTCTTGGGGAAGATCTCGCCCGGCAAGGTTATTGCCGAATCAGTATGCGCAAGAATATTATTGCCAGAATCGATGTTGAAAACTGGGTCGAGGTTTTGGCTGAACATTATGACAAGACCCTGCACGAGATGTTCACTGAAATTCTGGGGAATCCGGGCTTTTATGAAGATCTGTTTCGCCGGGAATGGAGCCAGGATCGTCTCGAAGTCAGATTGACCACCGCCCGCACGGTGCCGTCGAGCTTTCAGTGTCCGGTCGGTTATGAGGAGAAAGATGTTGAAATGTAGAAGTTTATGATCTCTACCGGGGATTCTTGCGGAGCAAGACCGTACTGAATTCCTCAAGTAATCTGTTTTTCAGCAGTTCACATCCCGCTTTTTCGTATCTCTTCCTGACATCAAAATTGTATTCCCAGAGAATCCCCGACAAAAGCAGTCTCCCCCCGGGGCGGACTTTTTTTACCAGATCCGCGCAGATATCAAGCAGGATGTCGCCGTAGATGTTGGCCAGCACCAGATCGAATCCTGTCTCGGCGACCGCTTGCAGGGTGCCGCAGCGATGTTCGATCTCTTCTTTGATCCCGTTTAGCTGACAGTTGTGCTGCGCGCTGGTAATCGCTTTTGGGTCGATATCGATGCAAAGCGCGCGACGGGCTCCGAGTTTTTGGGCCACGATTGAGAGAATGGCGGTGCCGCTGCCGAGATCGAGGATGGTCTGGCCGGACAGATTGTCCATTTCTTCAAGCAGGTCAATACAACTGGCGGTGGTTTCATGTTCACCCGAGCCGAAAGCGCCACGGGCCATGATGATATCGATACGTCCGGCGGTCGCGGGGCAAGTGCCGGGAGCGACCAGACGAAACTTGCTGCCCATATCAAAAGGGGCGTAAGTGGGACAATTTACAGTGGTTTCCATCTGCGGATTTTACCTTGTTTTAAAAGTGTGTGTTGCCTCTGTGGCAACAAAAGCCGGAATTAAAGACCGTAGGTGCGGAGCAAAAAGAGCGCGATAGTGTAGGTGATTGCCGAGGCAAGGGTTGAGAGCATGACGATCGATCCGGCCAGTTCAGCGTCCCCTTTGAGCTCCTGAGCCATGATGTAGTTGGCTGTGGCGGCCGGGGTAGCGGCGATGAGAATGCCGATTCCGAGGTCGATCCCCTCGACGCCGAGAAGCAGAAGCAGCCCTAAAGCGATCAACGGTAAGAGAACCAGTTTGCAGAAGGTGACCATCGCGGCCTGAAACAGATCCCCTTGCAGCTTTTTCAGGGAGAAACCGCCACCGATTGCCAGCAGGGCAAGCGGCAGGGTCATGCCGGTGGCGATATGCAGGCTTCGATCGAGTATTGTTGGCATCGGCAGGTTGAAAAAACTCCAGCCGATTCCGGCAAATGAGGCGAGGATCAACGGATTGTAGACGAGTTGTCGCAGCCAGAATTTCCCCCCTTGATGATCACTGCTCCCCCGATGCGGCAGCAGCAGGGCAAGGATGGCAAACAGGTTCAGAAACGGGACCAGAAAACCCATCAGGATGCCGGCACGGGTGAGACCGGTCTCACCGTAGGCATTCAGGGCGATGGCGAGACCGATGTAAGCGATGTTGCCGCGAAAAGCCCCCTGACTGAAGACGCCACGTACCTGCGGTGCATAACCGCGCACGGTCGCAAACAGGTAACTTGAAAAAAACATGATGGTCACCGCTCCGACCGTGGCGATCACCAGCGCGGCGTTGAAGTTGGCGCCAAAATCGGCGGTGCCAATCTTGTAGAACAAAAGGAGAGGGAGACAGACATAGTAGACGAGGCGATTGGTCTGGCGTAAAAAAGTCTGATCGATCAGATTAACCCGGCGCAACACGGCACCAAGAGCGATGACGATAAAGACCGGTAAAACAATATTCAGGATATCGATAAACATATAAATCACTCCGTAAACAGTGAGAATACCTCAGACATTCGGTCTCTGTCCATCTTTAATCCAGCACTGGCGATCAGCATTTTCTCCTGACGGGTAGTTTTTTTCAGCAGACTTGTTGTAGAATATTCTTCACTGTTTTGACCTCTGGAGATCTTTAATGAACCGCCAAACTGTTATTCGACTTCTGATTATCGTCGCCTTGATTTTGGCGGTCTCAATGCTGCATTATACGACCACGATTCAAAAGGCTCATTTTCACGATATCTTTCGGCGTCTCTATTATATTCCGATCGTACTCGGTGGCCTCTGGTTTACCCTGCGCGGCGGCCTCGGTACCGCTATCGTTGTCTCTGTTGTTTATGCGCCGCACATTCTGCTGCAGTGGGGGCATCATCCCGGTATTGACGTCGCCCAGTATCTTGAAATTCTGGTCTACAATGTCATCGGTACTCTGACCGGCTTCCTTTCTCAACGTGAATTGGCGCAGAAGATGCGCTATCTGAAAACCTCGATCCGTCTGGAAGAGAGTTACGAAAAGCTGCGCGGGCAGGCGGATCAGCTGCTTGAGATCGAGGAGCAGTTACGCCGGGCCGATCGGCTTTCGGCTATGGGCGAGCTCTCCGCCGGTATGGCGCATGAGATACGCAACCCCCTGGCATCAATCAAGGGGACGGCAGAAATTTTGCGGGACGGGATGGATCGTCGGGATAAAAAGTACGAATTTGCCCAGATTCTTGTTCGCGAAGTCGATCGACTCGAAAATGTCGTACGTGATTTCCTGAGTTTTGCCAGACCGGATGGGGGGGTGCACGAAGAGGTGCAGATCAGTGCCGCGCTGAGCGATGTGCTGATTTTGACTCGTCAGCAGGCGCTGAAATCGCAGGTTGAAATCAGGTATGACTGTCAGACGACCCTCCCTTTAATCACCGGTAATTTTGAGCATCTTAAACAGGCTTTTCTTAATTTTGTTTTGAATGCCTTGCAGGTGATGCCCAAAGGGGGGGTGTTGACCATTCAATGTGAGGTCAATCAACGGATCTTGCGGATCGCTTTTGCCGATACGGGCCCCGGAATTCCGAAAGAGTTGCAGGAGCGGGTATTTAATCCGTTCTATACTACCAGACAGGAGGGGACCGGGCTCGGTCTGGCCATTACTCACCGTATTATTGATGCCCACGGCGGACGGATCAAGCTCGAAAGCCAGCCGGGCGAGGGGGCGACTTTTACTGTTGAACTGCCGATCGACAAGAGAGAGGAAAACCTGTGACAATGCAAAAGAGTGTGCTGGTGATAGACGATGACGACTCGTTGCGACGGGTGATCGAATATACTCTCGACGAAGCCGGATTCAAAGTTCTGACGGCTTCTGACGGAAGAAAAGGTTTGCAGCTTTTTAAAGAAGAGCTGCCGCCCGTGGTTTTGACCGATATCCAGATGCCGGGAATCTCCGGTTATGATGTTTTACAGAGTATTCGCACTAGTCACCCGGAGGTGCGGGTGATTATCGTGACCGCGTTCGGCACGGTTGAGCAAGCGGTCGATGCGATGAAAGACGGCGCCTTCGATTACCTGACCAAACCGTTCAGTCGGGATGAGCTGACGCTGGTTGTGAAACGGGCGTTTACTTTTCTGGAATTGAAGGAAGAGAATGTTCGACTGAAACAGGAGCTCAGCGTCAAGGTCGATTTTGATCATCTGGTCGGAATTTCTGACGCCATGCAAACTGTTTTTGAGCGGGTTCGCCGCGTGGCGCCGAGCGATGCGGCGGTCTTGATCGGTGGCGAGAGCGGAACCGGCAAAGAGTTGATTGCCCGGGCGATTCATTACGGGAGCAGCCGTCGTGACGGACCGTTTGTGCCGGTTAACTGTGCGGCGATCCCGGCTGAACTTCTCGAAAGTGAGCTGTTCGGTCATGTAAAGGGGGCTTTTACCGGCGCCGTCAGAGACCGCAAAGGAAAATTTGAACAGGCGAACGGCGGTACCCTGTTTCTCGATGAAATCGGCGATCTTTCGCCGCATCTGCAACCGAAATTACTCCGGGTTCTGCAGGAGATGGAGATCGAGCCGGTCGGTGCCGATCAGCTCCGCAAGATAGATGTCCGGATTGTCTCAGCATCAAACCGCAACCTCGAAGAAGAGATCAAGACCGGAGATTTTCGTGAAGATCTCTACTATCGCTTGTCGGTTATTCCGGTCAATCTCCCCCCTTTGCGGGAGCGTAAACAGGACATCCCGGTGCTGGTTCAACACTTTCTCGATCTTCATTCGCAGGATGAACGGCTTGAAATGAGTCGTGAGGCGATGTCCAAGATGATGACTTATCTCTGGCCCGGTAATGTGCGCGAATTGCAGAACGTTGTTGAACAGGTTATTATTCTGCGTCGTGGCAAGACGATTGAAGTGCAGGATTTACCGCAAAAAGTGACGGAAACGGTGGTCAGTCGAAGATCACAGGTTCTGAATCTGCCGGAAGGCGGTTTCTCGTTGGTTGAACTCGAAAAAGAGGCGGTGTTGCAGGCGTTGCAGCGCTGCAACTGGAATCAGACCAGGGCCGCAGCCTTTTTACAAGTGCCGCGCCATACCCTGGTCTATCGGATGGAGAAATATGCGATTACCAGAGATTAGTCATTTGGTCGGCAAAACGATCTGTTCTCTTTTTTTTCTGCTCTTTGCTGTGACGCTGGCGACGGCGCACGAAAATCCACGCCAATCGTTTGTGGTTGATGTTGTCAGAGCGGCGGGACCGGCGGTGGTGAATATTCGCACCGAACAGATCGTTCAGCGCGGTGGAGCGCAGCCTTTCGGATTCGGGAATTCTCTGTTTGAAGAATTCTTCCGTGGGTTCAGCACCCCCCGCTTTTATAAAACCCAATCGCTCGGTTCCGGTGTTCTTATCGATCCGCGTGGCTATATTTTAACTAATGCTCATGTGGTTGCGCAGGCTTCGAAAATATTTGTCGCTTTGGACCAACAGCAAAAGGAGCTGGAGGCGACACTGATCGGCGTCCATGAACGACTCGATCTGGCGGTCATCCGGATTACCGGCGAAGCTCTGTTCCCGTTTTTGAAAATGGGGCGATCGTCTGATCTGTTGCTCGGCGAAACGGTGATTGCCATCGGTAATCCACTCGGACTCGGTACGTCTGTGACCACCGGGGTGGTCAGCTCGACGCAGCGCCGGGTTCCGATGCCTGGCGGGGAAGTCGGTCATTTTATTCAGACGGACGCCCTGATTAATCCGGGAAATTCCGGCGGGCCGCTGCTCAATTCGCAAGGGGATCTGATCGGTATCAATACGGCGATCGCCAGGCAGGCACAAGGGATCGGCTTTTCGATTCCGATCGATATGGTTGAACGTACGGTCAACGATCTGATTCTGTTCGGAGCGGTGCGCAAACCGTATCTCGGTCTGCTGCCCGGAACTGTTGCACAGCTGCTGGTGCGTGACAGGGGGGTTGGCGGGGCTCTGGTGACAGAAGTTGATGCCGGGTCTCCAGCGCAGAAAGCCGGGATTCAGGTTGCCGATGTCATCCTCTCGCTTGATGGGCTTATCATCGAGAGCCCGCAAGAGATGCTGCAGCTGCTCGATTCGTATACGCCCGACGATCAGATTCGTCTGCATCTGCTGCGTGAAAGAGACGAAATTGATCTTTATGTTGATCTTGAGCCGATACCGAAAAATTACGGACTTGACTATGCGCAAAAGATTTTCGGTTTTGAGGTTCGTGAGTCCGGACAGGGGGTTATTGTCAGTCGGGTGCATGCAGGGACACCCGCAGCTGCCGCCGGTCTGAACGGAGGGGATCGTGTCACTGAGGTCGATGGCGTAAAAGTTCGCACCGTCGCCGAGTATGAAAAGCTCTTTCTCGATCGGATCGGCGTGCTGCCGCTCCAGTTTCTTATTATCCGTGGTCAACGCGGTTACTATCTTAATCTCCCGTAAAAAGTCGGGATGGAGCAAAATTATGGCGACCCTTTTGTCTGATCCTGAATCGATTTTAACCGGCGATGACCCGCTTTTGTTTCGTCTTGACGGCTGGATCGATACGGCTCCGTTTGAAGATCTGATCGGCATCGAATTGGAACAGGTCGGGGAGGGGAGAGCGATTCTTGGTTGTCAGGCCCGGCTGAAATTGACCCAGGGTGGCGGGTTGGTTCATGGTGGCGCCCTCACTACCCTTGCCGATACAGCTGTCGCCATGGCGATCAAATCGCTGCTGCCTGAAGGGACGGTGTTTGCGACGACTGAACTGCAGATGCGGTTTTTAGCGCCGGTTCGCGCAGGCTGTTTTCGGGCAAAAGCCCAAGTGTCAGGTCCCGAGGGGCGGACTTTTTATGGTCAGGCGATTATTTATGATGAAAATGAAAGCAAAGTTGCCGAGTTTTCTGCCATTTTCCGTGTCGCCAGAAATCAAGCTGACTCGACAGCAGGGATCCCATGACCTTGACTTGCCCGACGAGTCGATGCTAGTCTCCGCAATCCTTTCGTTTCTGGAGAATGTAATGGATAAATACCGTCCTTATATTTTTGCTCTTATCATTTTGACTGCTGCCGCAGCGGGCTGGTACCTTTCCGGATCTGACGAGCAGAGTCTCTCTTCTCGTCTGCCGACCGTCGGTGCACAGGCTCCCGATTTTCAGTTGCCGGATACAAATGGTCTGTTGCGAAGTCTGTCGAGTGAGCGCGGCAAAGTGGTTCTGGTAAATTTCTGGGCGACCTGGTGTCCCCCCTGTAAAATCGAGATGCCGTCGATGGAAGAGCTGTATCGCAACTATGGTAAAGGGAATTTTGAAATTCTGGCGATCAACGTTGATGATAACGGCCAGACGATCATGCCCGGTTTTCTGAAAAAGAACCCGCACACGTTCCCGATCCTTTTCGATACTCAATCTCAAGCGGCGACTCTGTACGGGGTTTCGATGTTTCCGGAAACGTTTATTGTTAACAAAGAGGGGATCATCGTTCAAAAAGTTGTCGGTGCGATCGACTGGGTTGCGCCGAAGGTTCTCAGTGAGCTTAATGCTCTGATGAAGGAATAATTTAGATGTCGGAAGCTGGTGACATCTCTATTTGGGTCGCTTTTTCTGCCGGGGTCGTCTCCTTTTTATCCCCTTGCGTGATGCCGCTGGTCCCTTCTTATATCTCCTATATCTCCGGACTCTCCTTTAAACAGGTGCAGCAAACTCACCCTGATTTGCGCGTCCGCCTCGCGATATTGATGCATTCGCTCGCCTTTATTGTCGGTTTTTCGACCGTGTTTGTCGGTCTCGGCGCCTTGGCGGGCTTTGCGTCGACCACCTTTCAGCAGTTCATGCAGGACGGATTGATCTGGATTCAACGGGTCGGTGGCCTGCTGGTTTTTCTGTTTGGCGTGCATATGTCCGGCCTGTTTCATTTCGGTGTTCTGCTCGGTGACAAGCGGGTTCATCTGCAGCATAAACCGGCGGGACTGATCGGCACTTTTATTGTCGGTCTGGCTTTTGCCGCTGGCTGGACACCCTGTATCGGCCCGGTTCTCGGAACGATCCTGCTTAACGTCGCTGGTTCTACCGGTGGTGTTCAGGAAGGGGTGATCCTGTTGTCATTCTACTCGGCCGGTCTCGGTCTGCCGTTTCTTCTGGCCGGTCTGCTCTTTCACGCCTTTCTCTCCTTTTTTAACCGCTTCAAGAAATATATCCGGATTGTCGAACTCTTGACCGGTATTCTGCTTATGATTGTTGGTTGGATGCTCGCTTTCGATCTGTTCGGTCGGGTGACCGGTTACCTTTATCGCTGGCTGCCGTCGGTCGGTTAGAGACGGTACAATAAGGTTGACAATTTACGGACATTTGAGTATTCGTTGAAAACGAATTTCAATTACAGGTGAAGATATGGGATCTTACGAACAGAATATTTTCCGGAAATACATCGCCGATCAAGGGCTGAAGACGACGCTGCAGCGTGAAATTATCCTTGATGAATTTCTGCGCCTGGAACACCCCTCCACCGAAGATCTGTACCAGAGCCTGCGCAGCAAACATCAGAATATCGGCTATGCAACCGTGCATCGTGCTTTAAAACTTTTTGCTGAATGCGGTATTGCGACGGTTCGCAACTTTGGCGATGGCGCGCAGCGATTTGAACCGTGTCGGGAAGATAGACATCACGATCATCTGGTCTGTACACGATGCGGGTTGATTATTGAGTTTGAAAACAGCCAGATCGAGAAACTGCAGCAGCAGGTGGCGAAGAGCCATGCTTTCACTGTTCTCGATCATCGTCTTGAACTGTACGGCTTGTGTGAGCGTTGTAAATGATTTTTTTTGGTTTTAACAATCTTTTTCATTCATCAGGATATTTGAAGTGATGCAGACCAGTGATCAACCCGATCAGGCGCAGAAGCGAATCATTCTTGTCGGTAATCCGAATGTCGGCAAGAGCGTTCTTTTTAATGCTTTGACCGGTTCTTATACGGCGGTTTCAAATTATCCCGGAACTTCGGTCGAAATTCTCAGCGGTGAAGCGACCATCAAGGGTGAATCGTATCAGATTCTTGATACCCCCGGGATGTACTCCTTGATGCCGATTACCGAAGAGGAACGGGTCGGGCGCGATATCTTGTTTAACAAGAGTGCTGATCTGGTGGTGCATCTGCTGGATGCCCGCAATATCGATCGGATGTTGCCGATGACACTGCAGCTGATCGAAGCGGGTCTGCCGGTGGTTCTGGCTGTCAATATTATCGACGAGGCGGAGCGTCTCGGTATGATGATTGATATCCCCCGCCTTGAACAGAAGCTCGGCATTCCGGTCGTCAGTTCTGCTTTTGCGCGAAAGCGGGGTTTTGAGGAGCTCTGTACTGTCATTGCTACCTATGACGGTACAAGGTCTTTTGAACCGTTTCGGTATGCGGACGATCTGGAACGCGATATCGATCGGGTCGCTTCTGTCCTGACCGGTGACTATCGAGTCAGTCACCGGACTGTGGCACTGTTGCTGCTGCAAAAAGATATCGAGGTGTCAAACCGCGTTGCTGCGGTTGAAGCTCCCAATTTCGCGGCGGTTGATGCTGAAGTCAGACGGGTGATTTTCGAACGTCGTACCGACCTGCACCTGACCATCAGTCTGGCGCGTAAACGGGTCTGCACCGACCTTTTGGCGGGGATTGTCCAGCAGGATGAGACGCGCCGGGGAGCATTCGCCGAAAAACTTTCGGATATAATGATGAACCCGTGGACCGGTATTCCGTTGTTGCTTCTGGTCCTCTATTTTGTTTTGTATGAATTTGTCGGTGGTTTCGGGGCCGGGACTCTGGTTGACCTGCTTGAAGGCGAGATGTTTGAAGGGTGGTTGATCCCCTGGGCTGTGCAGACCGCAGAGACTTATCTCCCCGGTGATGACATCTCTGCTTGGTATCAATCCTGGTATTGGCTACGTGAATTGATCGTTGGCGAATATGGTCTGGTCACGCTCGGAATTCGCTATGCTGTAGCGATCATTTTACCGATTGTCGCGACCTTTTTTCTGGCGTTTTCGGTCATCGAGGATTCCGGTTATTTTCCGCGACTCGCTCTTCTGGTCGATCGGGTTTTTAAACGGTTCGGGATGAGTGGTCGGGCGGTGATTCCGATTGTTCTCGGTCTCGGTTGCGACACCATGGCGGTTATGGTCACGCGGACGCTGGAGACTGTTCGGGAGCGAATCATTGCAACCATCCTGCTGACTCTGGCGATACCTTGCAGTGCCCAGCTCGGTGTTATTATGGGGCTCCTCTCTGCCGTCCCCGGTGCTCTCGCAATCTGGTTGGGGAGTATCTCTTTACTGTTTGTGGTGATCGGACTGCTTGCGGCGAAACTGATGCCGGGTGAGGAGGCGATCTTTTATATGGAGTTGCCACCGCTGCGCCTGCCGCAGCTGCGCAATGTCCTGATCAAAACCTTCTCGCGCATGCACTGGTATTTTCTGGAAATTTTCCCTCTGTTCATGATCGCCTCAGTGATACTCTGGGCTGGTAAAATGACCGGGGGGCTGCAGAAACTGATCGGTCTGCTTGAGCCGGTCATGCTGCTGCTCGGATTGCCGGTCAGTACTGCTGCCGTTTTTGTCCTCGGATTTTTTCGGCGTGATTTCGGAGCGGCCGGTCTTTATGATATGCAGTCGTCGGGGCTCCTTTCCGCGACCCAGATAACGGTTGCCGCAGTGACTCTGACCCTGTTCGTCCCTTGTGTTGCCCAGTTTTTGATGATGCAGAAGGAGCGGGGCTGGAAGGTTGCACTGACTATTTTCGTTTTTGTCACTCTGGTTGCTTTTGTGGTCGGTGCGTTGTTAAATCAACTTCTGACAACGATTGGATTTTAGATCATGAGATGCGGTATGTGTCAAAAAGAGTTCCCGGATAATACGCCTGAGCCGGTTGAGAGTTGTGGTGCGTGTTCTGGCGGCTGTCGTAAAATTCATTGTCCGCACTGCGGTTATGGCAATCCGGTTACCCCCGGATTTCTGAAACGGCTGTTCAACCAGTCGCCAGAAAAGGATTGAGGAGAGGTTATTATGAGATTGTCTGAAAAAGCCGAGGAGATCCTTGAGGCTTTATGGATTGCCACTGAAGAGAAAGGTGAACTCTCTATCTCTTTGGATCAGCTTAACATCGGTTCCGGTGATGAAGGGTTGTTGGAACTGGGTCATCATGCCTTTGTCGAGGTGAAGGGGGAGCGCGTCTCTCTTCGTCCGAAAGGGCGGGCCGATGCGCGTATGTCGATACGCCGCCATCGACTGGCTGAACGTCTGATGATGGATGTTCTTGATGTCCAGGGGGAGACGGCCGAGGAGCGCGCCTGTGAATTTGAACATCTGCTGCATGAAGGGGTTGATACCAAACTCTGCACCCTCCTTAATCATCCGACAACCTGTCCGCACGGTAAGCCGATTCCCCCGGGTGTCTGTTGTGTCGATGCACAAAAAAGTGGGGATTTGGGGGTTGTCTCCCTGACCGAACTCAAGGCTGGAGAGTCGGGGGAGATCGCTTACCTGGCTGCTGATGACTCGAAAAAAATGCAGAAATTAATGAGTATGGGGGTGTTGCCCGGAAATCAGCTTGTGTTACGACAGGCTTATCCCTCTTATGTTTTTCGCATAGGGCATTCCGAATTTGCCGTCGATTCAGGGCTTGCACGGGATATTTTTGTACGTAAAGCGTCTGCTTGACATTCCCCCTGCTCTTCCCTACCCTACGGTCGACCGATCTGCTCTGAAAGGGACTGAAATGAAAGTTGTCGCCATCCTCCCGGCCCGTTACGGTTCGACCCGTTTCCCCGGCAAACCGCTGGTCGATATTGCCGGCAAACCGATGATTCAGCATGTTTATGAACGAACGGCACAAACCCGAAGCGTCAATCGGGTTATTGTGGCGACTGATGATGATCGGATTTGTGCAGCGGTTGAGTCTTTCGGCGGCGAGGTGCAGATGACCTGTGCCGATCATCCCTCCGGGACGGATCGCCTGGCCGAGGTGGCAAGCCGGATAGAAGCTGATCTGATTGTGAATGTTCAGGGGGACGAACCGCTGATCAATCCAAAGATGATTGAGGCTGCCGTTGCGCCTTTATTGGCTGACCCGGCGATTGAGATGGGGACATTGATGACCCGGATTACTACAAAAGGGGAATATAATAACCCGAATGTGGTCAAGGTGGTGACGGACCGTGCCGGATTTGCTCTCTATTTTTCACGGGGAGCGATCCCTTGCGGTCGTGACCTCGATCTGCAAACTGTCCCGACTCTGGCATTTAAACATATCGGTCTCTATGTCTATCAACGCGATTTTTTACTGAAATATCCGACTCTGCCGGCAACGCCACTCGAACAACTTGAAAAGCTGGAGCAGCTGCGTGCTCTGGAGCATGGCTATCGGATTCGGGTGGTTGAGACGGATATGCAATCGATCGGTGTCGATGTGCCGGAGGATGTTGAACGGGTTTTGCTGCAGCTCAAAACGTTATAACACCACAGGAAAACGGTTCCCTTTTTTACCTGTTGTCGTTACTATTACGGATTGTGATTTGACTGATTGTTTTTCGACTGATTTACAACTGTGTCGACTGAAGGAGTTTGCATGAAAACGAAGTTTCTTTTTGTTACCGGTGGCGTTGTCTCCTCGCTTGGGAAAGGGTTGGCGGCGGCGGCTATCGGTGCCTTGATGGAGGCGCGTGGCCTGCGGGTAGCAATGCAGAAAATGGATCCGTATATTAACGTCGATCCTGGAACCATGAGCCCGTTTCAACATGGTGAAGTTTTTGTGACGGATGACGGCGCTGAAACCGATCTCGATCTGGGTCATTATGAGCGGTTTACCAGGGCGAATCTGACCAGAAAGTCGAATTTTACAACCGGGCAGATCTATGACACCGTGTTGCGCAAGGAGCGCCGGGGTGATTATCTGGGGGGGACGGTTCAGGTTATTCCTCATATCACCAATGAGATTAAAGAAAAAATTCTCGAAAATGTTAAAGGGGCTGATCTGGCGATCATCGAGGTCGGCGGCACCGTGGGGGATATTGAATCGCTCCCTTTTCTCGAAGCGATTCGGCAGTTTCGTGCCGACCGCGGACGGGATAATGTCCTTTATCTGCATCTGACTCTGGTTCCTTATATTGCAACGGCCGGAGAGTTGAAGACCAAACCGACCCAGCATTCGGTCAAGGATCTGCGTCAGATCGGTATCCAGCCCGATATTCTTCTCTGTCGTTGTGATCGTGAAATTCCGCATGAGATGAAGGCGAAAATTGCGCTGTTCTGCAACGTCGATGAAGAGGCGGTCATTACCGCTCGCGATGTTGAATCGATTTATGAGGTTCCGATTGTCTACAGCCAGCAGGGGCTGGATGATCGAATTGTCGATTATCTTAATATCTGGACCAAACAGCCGGATCTCTCCCCCTGGGAGAGAATTATCAAACGGCTCAAGGAGCCGAAAGGTGAAACGACGATCGCCATCGTCGGTAAATATGTCGATTTAAAGGAGAGTTACAAGTCTCTTTCCGAGGCGTTGATTCATGGTGGTATCGGCAACAACTGTCGAGTTAATCTGACTTACGTCGATTCCGAGTCGATTGAACGGCACGGGATTGGTGACACATTCAAGGGTGTCGATGGGCTTCTGGTCCCCGGTGGCTTCGGCGAACGGGGGAGTGAAGGGAAGATTGCCGCGATTCAGTATGCGCGAGAAAATAATCTCCCGTTTTTCGGGATTTGTCTCGGCATGCAGATGGCGGTCGTCGAGTATGCCCGGAATGTCTGTCAGATCAAAGATGCTTACTCTTCTGAATTCAGAGAAGAGGCAAAAAATCATATCATTCATATCATGGCAGGGCAGAAGTCGATCACCGGGAAAGGCGGGACGATGCGTCTCGGTGCCTATCCTTGTGAACTGGGCGACAAAACCCTCGCGCAGAGAATTTACGGTGAGAAGGATATTTCTGAACGACACCGGCACCGCTATGAGTTCAATAACGCCTTCCGGCAGCAGCTAGAGGAAGCGGGCCTGATCATCTCCGGTATTTTCCTGAAAGAGAACCTGGTTGAAATCGTAGAACTTGGCGATCATCCATGGTTTCTCGCCTGTCAATTTCACCCTGAGTTTAAATCGAGACCGATGGAGCCGCACCCCTTGTTTGAGTCGTTTATCGGCGCCTGTCACAACCATAGAAAGAAAAAATAATGACGCGTGAAATCGAAATCGGCAACGTCACCCTGGGGGGTGATCGGCCGCTGGTCCTGTTTGCCGGCCCCTGCGTGATTGAAGATGAAACCTTGACCCTGCGTGTGGCAGCCTTTCTGAAGGAGATGACTGCCGAGCTCGGTATCGGTCTGGTCTTCAAGGGGTCGTATGATAAAGCCAACCGCACCTCGGTCACCTCTTTTCGCGGCCCCGGGATCGATGAGGGATTGCGTATTCTGGCCAAGGTCAAGAGTGAACTCGGGTTGCCGGTCGTCTCTGATGTTCATGATGTGTCGCAAGTTGCACAGGCGGCCGAAGTTCTTGATGTGATTCAGATTCCGGCATTTCTCTGTCGCCAGACTGATCTGCTGGTTGCGGTCGGGGAGACCGGCAAGGTGGTGAATATCAAAAAGGGGCAGTTTCTCGCCCCCGGGGATATGAAAAACGCCGTCGGCAAAGTTGAATCGACCGGGAATTTGCAGATCGCCCTGACGGAACGTGGTTCTACCTTTGGTTATAATAATCTGGTGGTCGATATGCGCTCTTTGGCGATTATGCGCCAGACTGGCTGTCCGGTGATTTTCGATGCAACTCACTCGGTGCAACTTCCGGGAGGAGAGGGGGGCTCATCCGGTGGCCAGCGCGAATTTGTCGGCGCGCTTTCCCGCGCTGCGATTGCTGTCGGGATTGATGGACTGTTTCTGGAAGTTCATGAAGATCCGTCAGTCGCTCTTTGTGACGGGCCGAATTCTCTCTATCTGTCTGCATTGAAGCAGATGCTTGAAAAAATTATTGCTATTGACCGGATCGTAAAGGGGCACTGAAGTGATGGCTGATTTTCTCGAAAAAGCTAAAGACGTTTTACGTACCGAAGCCAATGCGGTGTTGGCGCTGGTCGATCGGATTGACTCCGATTTTTGCAAAGCGATTGAAATGATTATGGCCTGCAAAGGTCGAGTTGTGATCACCGGGATGGGGAAATCGGGGTTGATCTGCCAGAAGATTGCGGCGACGATGGCTTCTACAGGAACACCGTCGATGTTTCTGCATCCGGCTGAAGGGGTGCATGGCGATCTCGGCATGTTGATGAAAGGTGACGTGGTGCTCGCCGTCTCCAATTCCGGTGAAACAGATGAAATTGTCCGGATTTTACCGGTCATCAAAAGAATGGGGTTACCGCTGATCTCCATGAGTGGTAATCCGGCCAGCACCCTGTCGCGTGCCGGTGATGTCTCCATCGATATCTCCGTTGCCGAGGAAGCTTGCCCCTTGGCGTTGGCGCCGACTTCAAGTACGACTGCGACCCTGGCGATGGGAGATGCCCTGGCTATCGCTTTGATGCTCGAACGGGGTTTCAAGGAGGAGGATTTTGCCCTGTATCATCCGGGAGGGGCCCTGGGGAGACGGCTGCTGACCAGGGTGGAAGACCTGATGCATGCTGGCGAAGCGATTCCGGTGGTACCGCAATCTGTTCTGGTCAAGGATGCCTTGTACGAGATTACCAATAAAAATCTCGGAATAACCGGTATTGCGAATACGGCCGGTGAGCTGATTGGCGTCTTTACCGATGGTGATTTGCGCCGGGCGATTGAAAAGGATTTAAATTGTCTGAGCCAAACCATTAAAACGCACATGTCGGTCAATCCGAAACGGATTTTACGGACAAATCTGGCAGCGAAGGCGTTGCAGCGGATGGAGGAGAATTCCATCACGTCTCTGTTTGTTTTTGAATCTGAGGAAGATAAGCGACCGACCGGGATCATTCATCTTCAGGATCTCTTGAAGGCGGGGGTTGTCTGATGAAAGAGCGTCTCGGCAAGATCCGAATGTTGCTGCTCGATGTCGATGGTGTTATGACGGACGGCCGTATCATTTACAGCAGCGACGGCACAGAGACCAAAGCATTTAATGTCAAGGACGGACACGGTCTGAAGATGATGCAGCGCGCCGGAATAGAAACAGGGATTATCACTGGCCGGGATTCGACGGTCGTGACTCATCGTGCCAAGGAACTCGGTATCAATATCCTCTATCAGGGTGCTCTGGATAAAACGATTCCGTTCAAAAGGATTCTTCAGACCTTTCATATTAACGCCGAAGAGATCGCCTACGTCGGTGATGATATTGTCGATCTGCCGATCCTGTTGCAAGTCGGTTTTGCCGCGACAGTTGCCGATGCCCTCCCTGAAGTTAAAGAGCGGGTCGACTATGTTGCCAGTCTTGGTGGTGGTAAAGGGGCCGTGCGCGAGATCTGTGATCTGATTCTGAAAGGTTCGGATCGCTGGAATGGTGTAGCCGCGAAGTATTTTCAGCACTAAAATCTTTTTATTCAAATCTCATGCCAAAATCAAAACAAGCGTCTTTACACCTTAAATCCTCGATGTTATAGTGGACGCGTCTATGAAAAAAATATTTTCCGCCCGGTTTTTGCTTGCCGGTTTTATTCTCCTTCTCGGGTTGTTGCTGGTGCTGATTGTTGTCAGTAACCTGCGCACTCCTGAAATGGCAGCGGTCAGTCAGCTACTCGGTTCTGATGACGATTTGGCAATACAACAGCTTAACTACACCGAAACTCGTGGCGGCGTCCGAAAGTGGTCTGTGCAGGCGCAGTCGGCGACTCATGACATGAAACAGGAGCGCGCACAACTTAAGCAGTTGACGTTAACCTTTTATGATCCGACGTCGAGCGATCTGATTCTCACCTCGGCAACCGGGGAGCTTGATCTGAAGAAGAGAGAAGTTTTGTTGCGCGGTGATGTCGTCATACAGGCCGCAACCGGTGAAGCGATTTACACCGATGAACTTCTTTTTGTCGACGCTGAGAAGGTGGTGCGAACCGACCATCCGGTTCGGTTTGTAGCTGATAGCTATACGGTCTCGGGTCGAGGGATGCGTTTCAATATCACCAATCGCACTATCGTTCTCTTGCATCAGGTTGAGGCCGTATATAAAGAAGGGCTGGACTTTTAATGAAGAGTGAACGTCCGATTTTTTTCTGGCTGTTTTTTATCTGTCTCTTTGCCGGTTCCGCGTTGGCTGCTGACCCAAGGAGTCTGGATGAAATTCGGGTTGTCGCCGACCGGATGGAGGCTGAGGCAGTCGGTAATAAAGCCACTTTTTCCGGCGATGTTAAAGCGAGTCAGAAAGATATTGTGATCTATGCGCAAAGCCTGACCCTCTTTTACAGTCGTGGTGATGATCAAAAAGAGCAGGGGATTGATCGTGTTGAACTGGAGGGGGAGGTCAGAATTTTACAGAAGGATCGAATAGCGACTGCCGATAAAGGGCTTTATTTAAACCTTGAGCGCAAGATCATCCTGTCGGGCCATGCACAAGTGCATCAGGCTGGCAATATTGTTAAAGGGGATGAAATTGTATATTTTATCGACGAAGAGCGAAGCATTGTAAGCAGTGATCCTGATTCACGTGTTAACGTCCTGATTAAACCGAAGGGAGAGGATCGTTGAGCCGCCGGTTGATCGCACGGGGATTATGCAAAAGTTATCGTCGGCGACAGGTGGTTAAAAATGTTGACCTTGATATCGAATCGGGTCAGGTTGTCGGTCTGCTCGGTCCGAATGGTGCCGGGAAAACAACCTCATTTTATATGGTTGTCGGCCTGGTCCCTCCCGATAAAGGGGAGATTTTTCTGGACGATAGGGAGCTGACTCCTCTGCCGATGTGTGACCGTGCCCGTGCCGGGATCTCTTACCTTCCGCAGGAGGCGTCGGTTTTTCGCAAACTGACAGTTGAGGAGAATCTGCTGGCGATCCTCGAAACGACCGATCTCGATAAATCTGCACGGTTGGAGCGTAAGGACGATCTGCTCGAGCAGTTTCGATTGACGCATGTCGCTAAAACTTTCGGTTACGCTTTGTCGGGCGGGGAGAGACGGCGGACGGAAATTGCCCGATCACTGGTGCTTGATCCGGCTTTTATTCTCCTTGATGAACCGTTTGCCGGCATCGACCCGATCGCCGTTAATGATATTCAAAATATCATTCTGAATCTAAAAGAACAGGGGATCGGTATTCTTGTTTCTGATCATAATGTCCGTGAGACACTCGGTGTCTGTGATATGGCTTATATCCTCAGTGATGGGGAGATTCTTGAATATGGTCAGCCGGATGTTATTACGCACAGTCCCAAGGCCCGTGAAATTTATCTTGGGGAAAAATTCAAACTCTGGTGATTTTTTTGATCCAGGGCTACCGGTAAAAGGTCTTTGAATGGCGCTTGAACTTCGACAACAACTGAAGTTATCCCAACAACTGGTTATGACGCCTCAACTGCAGCAGGCGATTAAACTTCTGCAACTTTCGCGTATGGAGTTGGTCGAGCTTGTTCAGCAGGAGCTGGAGGAGAATCCTGTCCTCGAAGAGGGGGTCGAGATTGAGTCGATTGAAGGAGCCGGGTCGGATGAAGCTTCGATACAGGAACCGGGCCGCGACGAAGGGACAATTGACAATCAGATCGACGAAGTTAAAGGGGAGAATGAGGGGCTCGGCGATATCGATTGGCAGACATATCTCGAAAGTTACAGCCTCGGCGGCACAGTTGCCAGTTCTTATGAAGACGATGAGGATCGCCCGTCGTTTGAAAACCTGCTCACGCGGACAAGTACTCTGGTCGATCATCTGATGTGGCAGATGACTCTCTCGAATTTTACTGATGTTGAGCAGCGTCTGGCTGCTGAAATAATCGGTAATATCGATGAAGACGGCTATCTGCAGATCTCCGTTGCCGATCTTTGCCTCGAAACAGGCGCAGCTCCTGATGTTATTGAAGAACTGCTTGGAAAAATTCAGGAGTTTGACCCGCCTGGAGTCGGCTGTCGCAATCTTCAGGAATCGCTACTGGTGCAGTTGCGACTCCTCGGCATGGACGGGAGTCTGGCCGAAAGGATTTTGTCCGAACAGATTGATTTGCTGGAAAAGAAGAATTATCCACTGATCGCCAAGGCTCTGCATGTTACTGTTGACGAAGTTTTCATCGCTGCCAAGTTCATCGCCAGTCTCGATCCCCGCCCCGGTTCATCCTTCGGTCAGGAAGACGTTCATTATATTGCGCCAGATATCTTTGTGCATAAGGTCGGCAGCGAATATGTCGTTGTGCTCAATGATGAAGGTCTCCCGAATCTTAAAATCAATTCGTTTTATCGCAGTGCTCTTTCCGGTACGACTGAAGTCGATAAGGAGGCGGGTGAGTATATCCAGGAAAAGATGCGCGGTGCGGTCTGGTTGATCAAAAGTATTCATCAGCGGCAGAGGACTATCTACCGGGTGGCTAAAAGTATTGTCAAGTTTCAGCGAAATTTCCTCGATCTCGGGATTGAGCATCTGAAACCACTTGTCCTGCGCGATGTAGCGACGGATATCGATATGCATGAATCGACCATCAGTCGTGTTACGACGAACAAATATATCCAGACGCCACGCGGCCTGTTTGAACTTAAATATTTTTTTAATAGCGGAATCGGGACGACTGGCGGCGATTCGGTTGCTTCAGAGAGCGTCAAGATGAAGATCAAGGAGATTATCTCCGGCGAAAATACAAAAAAACCGTATTCTGATCAGAAAATTGTTGTGTTGTTGCATGAAGTCGGTATTAATATCGCCCGGCGCACGGTTACAAAATATCGTGAAATGCTCGGTGTCGGTTCATCAACAGAACGTAAGCGCCTGTTCTGATGCGTCGTAACAAAAAAAGGTGAATTTCAAGGCTCAACTCTTTGTCTCGGCAGTCTCTTGTCCTTTCTGTTTTTAACGGGCTGAAAAGAGGTTTGACGGGATTCAAAGAGAATTATCTGTCAGTTCCAACAGTTCATTGTGTTATACTTTTCATACAATTAGTCGTCTCAAGCGGGAGACGACTACATACTGCAAGGAGGTTTGTTCTATGCAAATTTCTGTCACTTTTCGACACATGGAAGTCAGCAATCCCATTCGTGACTATGCTGAGGAGAAGGTGTCCCGGGTCAAAAAATACATTGATGAGCCGATCGATGCCCAGGTTGTTCTCTCCGTGGCCAAAAAAATCCGTCATCGAGCGGAAGTTACGCTGATTGCAAAAGGGATCACGATCAAAGGGTCGGAAGAGACTGATGATATGTACGCAGCAATCGATGCTGTTGTGGATAAAATTGAACGTCAGCTTAAAAAGTACAGGGAAAAGATTAAAGAGCACAAACCGTTGACAGGGAAAGAGCGGCGGGTCAGTAAAACCGTCTATACGGCTGAAAGTTTCGATGCAGCGGATTATGAGCCTGAAATCATCCGTTCAGACAGTTTTTTCGTCAAGCCGCTTGCGGTTGAAGAGGCTGTCATGCAGATGGATCTTTTGCATAAAGAGTTTCTCGTTTTCACCGATGCTGTTACCGAAGAAGTCAATGTTGTTTATCGCCGTAAAGATGGCAATTATGGTCTTATTGTTCCACATGTAAAGTAATTTTGAGAGTTTTGGTGGTGGGGGTTCCATTCCTCACCACCTCTTTTTTTAACTGGTTGAAGGAAGTCCGGTCACTATGAAAATCGTTGAATTGCTCTCCCCTGAAGCTATTATTGCCGATATGAAGTCGACTGAAAAATCAACGGCACTGATTGAGTTGACAGATTTGATTGTCTCTTTACAGGGGGGGCTTGATCGCGACGAAGTGTTCGGCGTTCTGCAGGAACGGGAGCGTCTCGGGAGTACGGGGATCGGCGACGGTGTCGCTATTCCACATGGAAAGCTGAAAAACCTTGAACAGCTCCTGCTTGCTTTTGGCTGCAGCAAGGCCGGTGTCGATTTTGATTCAATGGACGGAAAACCTGCCCATCTGTTTTTTTTGTTGCTGGCACCTGAAGAGTCGGTTGGTATCCACCTCAAAACACTGGCCCGCATTTCCAAATTACTGAAAAGCCCTGCTGTTCGCGAATCCCTTCTTGATGCATCAGGTTCTGCTGATCTTTTCAGAATTATTACTGAAGAAGAGAATAAACTCTAATTCATTGAGGGATAATGCCCGGTTTAAGTATTCAGGAACTTTTAAGCGAAGAGAATGCGGGACTCGATCTCGAACTGCTTGCCGGGTTTCCAGGCCTTGGCAATCTTATTAATGTTCCGCGAATCCAAAAACCAGGTCTTGCTCTTGCCGGATATACGCCAAGTCTGCACGCCGATCGGATTCAGGTTCTTGGCTCGACGGAGCTGACCTATCTGGGGCAGCTGTCGCAACTCGATGCCGAAACCAATATTCGTAAGTTGTGCGATATCGCAATTTGTTGCCTGATTATCACCAAAGGGCAGAATCCCCCGAAGTTGTTACTTGAGGAAGCCGAAAAAAAAGGGATTCCTCTGCTGCGCACCCATCACCAAAGTTCTACCTTCATCTCCCTGATCACTCAATTTCTGGAAGAACGACTTCTTCCGTCCAAAACTTTGCATGGTGTTTTGGTCGATGTCTTTGGTGTCGGAGTGTTGTTGACCGGGAAAAGTGGCATTGGTAAAAGTGAATGTGCTCTCGATCTGATTTTGCGCGGGCATCGGCTCGTTGCCGACGATGTGGTCAAGGCCCGGTTGAAACTCCCTGCAGTTATTTTTGGTGAGGGGAGTGATCTGTTGCATTATCATATGGAGATACGCGGGCTGGGGATTCTGAATATCAAGCACCTTTTTGGAGTCGCGGCGATTCGCGAGCGGAAAAAAATTGATCTGATTATTGAATTGGTTGAGTGGGATTCGTCTGCAAATTACGATCGTCTCGGACTTGAGGATCAATCGCACGATGTTCTGGGTGTCAGTATCCCCTTGTTGAACATTCCGGTCAGTCCCGGACGAACAGTCTCCTCCGTCGTTGAAGTTGCGGCGCGCAATCAGCTGCTTAAAGAGATGGGGTATCACAGCGCTCTTGAGTTTCAGGATCGTCTGGAAAAAAGGATGGCGGAGACAGCTCAACTCCATGCACGTGAAATAATTGGCGGGAATATTGAATGACAATGCGACTTGTTGTCATAACTGGTCTCTCCGGGTCAGGAAAGAGCACGGCGGTCAGGGCGTTGGAAGATGAGTCTTTTTTTGTTGTCGATAATTTACCGATGACACTTCTGCCCGGTCTGCTCAAGGTTCTCACAGAGGATCAACCGACCTACACCGATGTTGCGGTGGTTCTTGATGTAAGAAATCGGGCTTTTTTAACGGCCGGTGAAGC
>JACUTX010000242.1 GCA_014859615.1 Desulfuromonadales bacterium
CACGACTGGCCGATCCGGCGGCCGCGACCGGTCCGGCGAAAAATGACGCCGACGCAGCCGCTGATTACCGGGCAGCGCTGTCTCGATCTCCTCTTCCCGATGGTCAAGGGGGGGGTCGCCATTTTTCCGGGCGGCTTCGGCACCGGCAAAACGGTACTTGAACAGTCGATTGCCAAATATGCCGATGTCGATGTGGTGGTCTATGTCGGCTGCGGCGAGCGGGGGAATGAAATGGCCGAACTCCTCGACGAATTTACCACCCTCGATGATCCGCGACGGGGAGGGAGATTGATGGATCGAACCATCGTCATCGCCAACACCTCCAACATGCCGGTGGCTGCCCGCGAAGCTTCCATCTATACCGCCGTCACCATGGCCGAGTATTACCGCGACATGGGGTTAGATGTGCTATTGCTCGCCGACAGCATCTCCCGCTGGGCCGAGGCGCTGCGGGAGATCTCCGCCTCGCTGGAAGAGATGCCGGGTGAAGAGGGGTATCCGACCTATATCGCCTCGCGCCTCTCCGCTTTTCTGGAGCGGGCCGGTGTCGTCCAGACCCTTGATGGTCAAACCGGCTCCCTGAGCATGATGCTCGCCGTCTCCCCGCCGGGGGGGGACTTTACGGAGCCGGTCACCCAGGCCTGTCTGCGTGCAGCGGGCGCTTTCTACATGCTCGACTCACGCCTGGCTCATAGTCGTCACTTTCCGGCCATCAACTGGACCCAGAGTTATTCACAATATCAACCGGAGACCGACAAGGTCTTTAACGAAACGGTCAACGCCAGCTGGAGCGAACTGCGCCGCCGCACCCGCGCCCTGTTTCAGAAATCGGGTCAGTTGCATGAAGTCGCAGAGATTGCCGGTCATGAGGGGCTGCAGGATGATGATCGACTGCTGCTGCACTGTGCCGAACAGCTGCAGAGTGAGTTCCTTCGCCAGAACGCCTACTCAAAAGACGCCTTTTCGACCCCGGAAGCGACCTTCAGCCTCTGTCAGCGTCTCTTTGCTGATTACGATACCGGGATCGCCCGGTTAGAGGCGGGAGACGCCATCGACGATATTCTTCAGGAGTGAATGATGCGCCTGGCTGAATTAAGTTATAAAACAGTACAGTCGATCAGCGGCCCGTTGCTGATTCTAAACCGCATCGCCGCCGCCCGCCTCGGTGAAATGGTTCAGATCAGGACGCCAAAAGGGGACGTGCTGGAAGGTGAAGTATTGCGGATCGACGCGGATCACGTGTTGATTCAACTCTTCGGGGAACCACACGGTCTCGATCTGACAAGGACAACCGTCTCATTCAGCGACAGCATCAAGCAGATACCGCTCTCGGAAAATTGTCTCGGCCGGGTATTTGACGGTGCCCTTCGTCCTCTCGACGGCTTGCCGATGTACCGATCCGGCACCTGGCGACCGATCATCGGCCGGGCGATCAATCCGGTAGCCCGGGCCAAGCCGGAACAGTTCATCGAGACCGGAATCACCGCCATCGATGCGTTGAATACTCTGGTCAAGGGGCAGAAACTGCCGATTTTTTCCTGCGCCGGCCTGCCATCCCAACAGTTGACCGCCGATATTCTCAAACATGCCAGAACGACCGACCAGGGGCGTTTTGCCATCGTCTTCATCGCACTCGGCCTGACGCAACGTGACTATCGCTTTTATCTTGATACCCTCGAAACCCTGAACAATCCATTCGTCACCATTGCCAACCTCGCCGATCGTCCGGTGGTCGAGCGACTTCTTGCCCCCCGTATCGGCCTGACCCTGGCCGAACATCTCGCCTTTGACCGGGGGCGGGATGTGCTGGTCGTGATGACCGATATGGTCAATTACTGTGACGCCATGCGCGAAGTCGCCACCGCCCGCGAAGAGCTCCCCGGCCGGCGCGGCTACCCCGGCTACATGTACTCCGATCTTGCCTCGCTCTACGAACGGGCGGGTCGTATCAAAGGGCGACCCGGTTCCTTGACCATGCTACCGATCGTCACCATGCCCGAAGATGATATTACGCACCCGATTCCGGATCTGACCGGTTACATCACCGAAGGGCAGATTGTCCTCAGTCGTGAACTGCACGCCAACAGCATCTATCCACCGATTGATCCCCTGCCGTGTCTGTCGCGTCTGATGCAGCACGGTATCGGCGCCGGACGCACCCGGGAAGACCATCGCAAAGTCACCGACGATCTTTACCGCACCTATGCCCGGGGGCGTGAGCTCCGCCGGCTTGAGACCATTGTCGGTCGTGAAGGGATTCCGGAGCATGAGCGCAGATTACTCGATTTTGCCACCGATTTTGAAACCGGTTATATCGGCCAGGGGAGTGAACGCAGGAGCGTGATCACAAGTCTCGATCTCGGTCTGCGACTTCTTCGTCAATACGAGGTGAGCGGCTATGCTCCATCCGACCCGAACCAATCTGCTCCTGCTTAAGGAGCGGCACCAGACCGTTTGGGACAGCATTTCGATCCTGAAAGGGCGGCGGCAGGCGCTGATTCGCGAATTTCTGGCGGCAACCCGTCCCCTGCTCCGATCGCGGGAGTCGCTGCGGGCAAAATATGCCGAGGCGCTGGAACGCCTCCGGCTCAGCCTCGGACATGAAGGGGAAGAGATGATCGCCGCGCTGGCGGCCGTTAATCGTCAGGATCCGGGACTTGAAATTATCCCGCGCAATATTCTCGGCCTGCACTACCTCGATCTGACCGTTCACCAGACACCGCTGCGCACCCCTGTGGAACGGGGGCACGATTTTCGCGGCACCTCACCCCATATAGAAGAGACTGAGCTGCTGTTCGAAACCATCGCCGCTGAAATGCTGGAGACCGCCACCTACGAAGCAAAGGTCAAACGGCTGGAAGAAGAGCTGCACCGCCTGTCACGCCGGATTCGCGTTCTGGAGGAGAGGACCATTCCCGGACTTTCTGCCAACATCCGCAGCATCGTTCAGGCTCTGGGCGAACGCGAGCGCGAAGCTTATTTTCGTCTGAAACGGTTCAAACAGTCCGCGTCCCGCACCGCCGCTTCTTTGACAAAATGATTTCATCCCTGTTCGGCCGCCCGGGCCGCTGCAACTCAATCGAGCGCTCCGATCTCCTGTCAATGGTTCGACAATATAGGGTCCACCTGTCACTCCCCCACAGGTGACAACACCGACAGATAATCGGCCACTCTTTTTGTGTGACTTTTTCTTTGACTTCTGTTCTCGGTGAAGAGTAATGTCCTAAGATGTCCAATGCATAAGAAATATGACAATTGAGATAAAAATGAACATATCGGTTAAGGATGCCGCCAGGCTCCTGACAGTTTCAGAAAAGACCATCTACCGCTGGATCAAGCAGGAGATCATCCCGGTCTACCGGGTGAGTGAACAGTATCGCTTCAACCGTTCCGAACTGCTCGACTGGGCGACTTCCCGTCGTGTCAACATTGCTCCGGAGGTTTTTCAGGAGCCGGAATCGGATGAACAGCCTCTGCCGTCGTTGAGCGAAGCGCTGGAAGCGGGGGGGATTTTTTATCGCCTCGAAGGGAAGGATCGTGAAGAGGTCTTGACCGATATGGTCAACCATCTGCGCCTCCCCGATGAGGTCGACCGAAACTATCTGTTTCAGGTGCTTCTGGCCCGGGAAAGACTTGCGTCAACCGCTGTCGGTCAGGGGATCGCTATTCCGCATCCGCGCAATCCGGTTCTTCTCTACGTCACCAAACCGACGGTTACCCTCTCTTTTCTGGAAAAACCGGTCGATTATTTTGCTCTCGACCAAGAACCGGTCCGCATCCTCTTTACTCTGATCAGTCCGACGGTGCGTGCGCATCTGCATCTCCTCTCAAAACTCGG
>JACUTX010000019.1 GCA_014859615.1 Desulfuromonadales bacterium
GATCTCCCCTCTGGTCAACGCCACAGCTGCACGCAAATCGATTGCACCGGAATAGATCGCCTTGCCGGTAATCACTCCGGTTACCCCGGAAGACTCGATGGCCAGAAGGCGCCGGATATCATCGAGAGTCGAGAGTCCGCCGGAGGCGATCACCGGGATATTGATCGACTCGGCCAGCGCACGGGTCGCTTCGATATTCGGTCCCTGCATCATCCCGTCGCGGGCGATATCGGTATAGATGATCGCCTCGACCCCAAAACCTTCCATCTCTTTCGCCATCTCGGTGGCGAGCTTCTCGGTCAGATCGGCCCAGCCGCGCACCGCTACCAGACCATCTTTGGCATCAATCCCAACGACAATTTGGCCAGGGAAGACCGTACACGCCTCTGCAACCAGAGCCGGGTTCTCTTTGGCAACAGTGCCGAGAATCACCCGGTCGATACCGAGGGCAAGATAAGCTTCAATCGTCTGCATATCGCGAATCCCGCCACCGAGCTCACAAGGGATATCGATCGCCTCGATGATGGCACGAATCGCTTCCCGGTTTTTCGGCTGACCGGCAAACGCCCCGTCAAGGTCGACGATATGCAGAAACTCGCCCCCTTGATCCTGCCAGACGCGGGCCTGTTCACCGGGGGTGAGGCTATAAACGGTATCTTTATCCATCAGGCCCTGTTCCAGTCGGACACAGCGCCCTGCCTTCAGATCGATCGCGGGGAGAATAATCATCTACAACTCTCCAAAATTCTTGAAAATGTTTAAACCGATAGTTTGACTCTTCTCCGGATGAAACTGGGTCGCCATAATGTTGTTTCGCCAGACCGAAGCACAAAATTCAATATCACCGTACCGACAGCTCGCCGCCACATCGTCCGAATTTTCGGCTGCGCAGTAGTAGGAGTGCACAAAATAGACGAAGCTTTCATCCTTAATTCCGGGAAAAATGGGAGAGCTCTTTTTCAGGGAGATACTGTTCCACCCCATGTGCGGAACCTTGAGACGCTCACCGTTTTCAACCATGCCGGCCGGAAAGCGGACCACCTTCCCGGAGATCAGACCGAGCCCCTGGTGCCGGCCGAATTCCTCACTCTCATCAAACAGCATCTGCATCCCGACACAGATCCCCAGAAGCGGCTTTTCTTGTTTGACATGCTGCAGCAGCGGTGCGACAAACCCGCCGCTACGCAGGTTCACAATACAGTCGCGAAACGCCCCGACGCCAGGGAGAACCACCTTGTCCGCGCTCAGGATATCATGAGGATCGGCACTGACCCGCACGGCAAAACCGAGATTCTCGAACGCCTTCTCGACGCTGCGCAGGTTCCCCATTTCATAATCGATAATATTAATCATGTTTTTCTTGAAGCCTTTATTCTTAAACCTGAAAACGAGAGATGAAACCTGATAAAAGGTCTCTCGCAGAGCCCGCGAAGGACGCCGTGAAAGCAAAACTAAGCCCGGTCCTCTCCGTGTTCTCCGTGTTCTCCGTGTTCTCTCTGTTCTCGCGTGAGCAGAGCGAACGGGCGAGAGACACCTTTTTTGTTATTCCAGCATCCCCTTCGACGACATCACCGTCTCGATCCGTGGATCAAGACCGGTTGCGTCATCGAGTGCCCGGCCGAAAGCCTTGAAGATCGCTTCGACAATATGGTGCAGATTCTCCCCATAAGCGAGGTTGACATGGATATTGGCGCCGGAATGATTGCAGAATGCCACGAAAAACTCTTCGACCAGCTCAACATCGAATTCGCCGACTTTTACCTTCGGTAGATCAGCATTGAAGACCAGAAAAGGACGCCCGGAAAAATCGAGGATCACCGAAGCGAGCGCTTCGTGCATCGGCATGGTGCCGCGACCAAAACGGCGTATCCCCTTTTTGTCGCCGAGAGCTTTTTTGAACGCCGCGCCGAGACAGATACCGACATCCTCAACCGTGTGGTGTGCGTCGATCTCCAGATCACCCTTCGCTGCAACGGTCAGATTAAAAAAACCGTGGCGGGCAACCTGATCGAGCATATGATCGAAAAACGGCACACCGGTTTCGATTTTGTACTCGCCGCGGCCATCCAGCTCAAGCTCAAGACAAACCTGCGTCTCTTTGGTGCTGCGCTCTATCGTTGCGTTACGCGACATGTTTCCTCCTAATCGTTCAATCGAATCGATACCGATCGGGCGTGTGCGGTCAACCCTTCGAGCTCGGCGACCTTGATAATCTGCCTGCCAAGACGATTGAGACCGTCCGGAGTGAAATGAACCAGACTCGATTTCTTGACAAAATCGTCTACCGAGAGGGGCGAGAAAAAACGAGCCGTCCCCCCGGTCGGCAAGGTGTGATTCGGCCCGGCCATGTAATCGCCAGCCGCCTCGGGAGTGTGATGGCCGAGAAAAATAGCGCCGGCGTGACGGATCCTGTCGAGAATCGCATACGGATCGTCCACCGCCAGTTCCAGATGTTCCGGAGCAATCCGGTTACTGAAATCGATCGCTTCCTGCAGATCCGCGGCAACAATCAGCGCCCCGTAGTTATTGATCGACGCCCTGGCGATCGAGCCGCGCGACAACCCGGCCAGCTGCTCTTCGACAGCACTCTGCACCTGCGCCGCCATCTTTTTACTTGTGGTAATCAGAATCGATGAAGCGAGCTCGTCATGCTCGGCCTGGGAGAGGAGATCGGCCGCCAGATGCGCGGCGTTGCCGCTCCCGTCATTAATAATCAGGATTTCACTCGGTCCGGCGATCATATCGATATCGACCTGTCCGAACACCTGTTTTTTGGCGGTCGCAACGTAAATATTACCCGGGCCGGTGATCTTATCGACCCTGGGCACCGTCGCCGTACCATAGGCGAGCGCCGCCACCGCCTGGGCGCCGCCGATTTTGAAAATTTTGTCGACACCGGCCAGACTGGCTGCAGCCAAGACATAAGGATTCACCTCCCCGTCCGGCATCGGAACGACCATAATCACCTCTTCGACACCGGCCACCTTGGCAGGGACCGCATTCATCAGCACGGAGGAGGGATAAGAAGCCTTGCCGCCCGGAACGTAGATCCCGACCCGATCGAGCGGCCTGACCATCTGCCCGAGACGAATATCTGCTTCATCATCGGTCATCCAGCTCTTCTGCAGCTGTCGACGGTGAAAGATTGCGATCCGCTCAGCGGCCAGCTTCAGAGCGGCCAGCGCCTCGGGCTCCACCATCTGCAGCGCTTGATCGATCTCACTTTGCTGCACCTGCACCGTCGCAGCGGTCAGATCGAGCCGATCAAACTGGCGGGTATAAGCAAAGACCGCTTCATCACCGTCGCGACGCACCGCCGCGATAATATCGCGAACCGTCTTTTCGACCCCGACCGGTACCTGTTCGGCGCGTTTGAGTATCGCTGTAAAAGCCTGGTCAAAACCGGGCTCGTCAAATTTAAGTATCGATATCATTTTGCCCTCAATCGACTATAGGGAAATCCGGTTTGTATCGCCAATGACTTTTCCCAGGTCGTCAATAAACTTCGTAATCTGCCGGTGTTTGGTCTTCAGGCTGGCGCGATTCACAATCAGACGAGTCGTGATCTCGGCGATCGTCTCAACCTCGACCATGCCGTTATCGCGCAAGGTCGCTCCGGTCGATACCAGATCGACAATCCGCTCCGAGAGACCGACCAGCGGTGCCAATTCGATCGAACCGTACAGTTTGATCAATTCAACCTGAACGCCGCGCGAGGCAAAATACTTTTCCGTGATATTCGGGTATTTGGTTGCGACGCGGATGTTCGACCAGTTGCCGGGATCATCCTGCTCCACTAGCGCTTTCGGTGCAGCAACCACCAGCCGGCAGTAACCGAACTTCAGGTCGAGAAGTTCGTACAGATCCTTCTCCTGCTCAAGCAGAGTATCCTTGCCGACCACGCCGATATCGGCACAACCGTATTCGACGTAGGTCGGAACATCGGTCGCCCGAACCGCCATAAACCGATACCCCTGCTCCCGGTTTTCAAAGACCAGTTTGCGGCTGTCACCGGCCATCTCAGGACAGGTGACGCCGATCTGTCCGAACAGTTCCATCGAATCCTGCATGATCCGCCCTTTGGGCAGAGCAAAAGTAATGTAATTTTTCATCGAGTTTCCCCTCAGTCCGGCTGTCGATCGATCATGGCACCCAGACTTTTCAGTTTCTCTTCGAGTTTTTCATAGCCGCGATCAAGATGATAGATGCGGCTGATTTCGGTCGTGTTTTCCGCCGCCAATGCGGCGATAATCAGTGAAGCACTCGCCCGCAGATCCGTCGCCATAACCGGTGCTCCGCAGAGCCCCGCCACACTTTTAACCGTCGCAACGTGACCATTGATGACAATATCGGCGCCGAGGCGTTGCAGTTCGCAAACATGCATAAATCGATTTTCGAAGACCGTTTCCGAAATAACACTGGTGCCGTCACCACGGGTCATCAGCGCCATGAACTGGGCCTGCATATCAGTCGGAAAACCGGGATGCGGCTGGGTCTTGATATTAATGGAACGAATCGGCCCGACGCGGCGAACCCGCACCGTTTCCCCCTCTTCAGTCACTTCGACACCGGCCTCGCGCAACTTGCCGACAAACGCTTCCATGTGTGCCAACCGGGCATCAATAATCCGGATATCACCGCCAGTCATCGCTGCGGCGACCATGTAGGTTCCGGCTTCGATCCGATCCGGCATCACCCGATATTGCATCGAATGAAGCGAGGAGACCCCCTCAATCGTCACATTAGCCGTCCCGGCACCGCTGATCTTCGCCCCCATACTAACCAGAGCATTGGCCAGATCGACAATCTCCGGTTCACGCGCAGCATTTTCCAGAACCGTCGTCCCCTCGGCCAGGACTGCGGCCATCATCAAATTTTCGGTGCCGCCGACCGTCGGGAAATCAAAACAGATCCGGGCGCCACGCAGACGATCGGCACGCGCCTCCACATAGCCATGATCGAGGGTAATCACCGCACCGAGCGCCTCGAGTCCCTTCAGATGCAGATCGATCGGACGCGCACCGATGGCACACCCTCCCGGCAGACTGACCCGGGCGTGGCCGACACGAGCCAAAAGCGGACCGAGCACCAGAACCGAAGCCCGCATGGTTCGAACCAGATCATACGGAGCCTCGTCACTGCGAATATCATCGGAATTGATGGTAAAGATATCACCATCGCGTTCAACCCGTCCACCGAGAATCGTTAGCAGTTTCCCGGCGGTATCGATGTCGCGTAGAGCCGGAACATTACTCAAACGATGCGTTCCGGGCGCCAGAAGAGTGGCAAACAACAGCGGTAGAGCAGCGTTCTTCGCACCGCTCACCTGAACTGTCCCCTGCAAGGGGCGTCCTCCATGAATTACGATTTTTTCCACAAGCTATCCTTGATGTCGACCGCTGACAACCCGCGGAATCCCCGCATAATCGCTACGGACCGTGACATTATTAAAGTTGGCGGCAGCCAACAAAGCTGCAACCGGTTCACTCTGATCGATCCCGACTTCGAGCAGCAGCCAACCGCCGGAGACCAGACGTTTTGGCGCCTGTCTGATAATCTTTCGGTACATGTCAAGACCATCCGGGCCGGCAAACAAAGCCTGATGCGGTTCATGATCACGAACCTCGGGCATCAGACCCTCCCGATCCGATTCAGGAATATACGGAGGGTTACTCACAATCATGTTGTACGGTCCCCCGGTCAAAAAAGCGAGATCCTCCTGCCGAAAGCGAATCCGGTCCAAAAGGCCATTCAACTCGGCATTCTGCACAGCAACGGCCAGCGCTTGCGCACTGATGTCGATCCCTTCGACGAAAACGGCTGGTCTTTCATGCGCAATCGCCACAGCGATAGCGCCGCTGCCGGTACCGATATCAAGAAGAATATCGGAATCTTTCAGCTCCTTGAGTGCCTCTTCGACCAGAATTTCAGTATCGGCGCGCGGAATCAGAACCGCAGGGGTGATCAGCAGGGGCAACGACCAGAATTCGCGCTTGCCGAGAATATAAGCGAGGGGTTCACGCTTCGCCCGCCGTTTGACCAGGATTCGATAATCTTTCAATTCTGCCGGATTTAGCGGTCGATCATACTGCAGATAGAGTCCAACCCGGTCGAGATCGAGCAGATCCGCCAGAAGCAGCTCGGCGTCGAGTCGGGCGCTCTCAATCCCCTGTTCGCGAAAATAGGCGGCTGTCCATTCCAGAATCCGGACAACATTCCAGCTCTCGGTCAAGGTCACGCCTCCTGCCCTGCCAGAGCCTCAGATTGATAATGCGTCAACAACGATTCGATAATCTCGTCGAGCTCCCCCTGCATGATCGCTTCAAGCTTGTAGAGGGTCAGACCGATCCGATGATCTGTGCAGCGCCCCTGCGGAAAATTGTAGGTTCGAATCCGGCCGCTTCTGTCACCACTGCCGACCTGGGATTTACGGTCAGCCGCCTGTTCTGACTGTTGCTCGGCCAGCATTCGATCATAAAGCCGCGACTGCATCACCTGCATCGCCTTGGCCTTGTTCTTGTGTTGAGATTTGCCATCCTGACAGGAGACCACCAATCCGGTCGGGATATGTGTCAGGCGAATCGCCGATTCGGTCTTGTTGACATGCTGCCCACCGGCTCCTGATGAACGAAACAGGTCGACCCGCAAATCGCCCGGGTCGATCGTAATCTCGACATCATCGACCTCCGGCAGCACGGCCACCGTACAGGCCGAGGTATGAATCCGCCCCTGCGATTCGGTCTCCGGAACACGCTGGACACGGTGGGTACCACTTTCAAATTTCAGGCGGGAATAGACATTCTTACCACTGATCATGGCGATCACTTCCTTGAAACCACCTGTCTCCGATTCCGCGACACTGATCAATTCGACTTTCCAGCCGTTGTTTTCGGCATAACGGCTGTACATCCTGAACAGACTCCCGGCGAACAGGGCCGCCTCATCCCCCCCGGTACCGGCACGAATCTCCAGAATGATATTTTTTTCGTCATTCGGGTCTTTGGGGCGCAATAGTTGTTTGAGTTTGACGACCTGTTCAGCCTGATGCGCTTCGAGCCCCGGCAACTCTTCTTTGGCGATCGCAGCGAGCTCCGGATCGTGCAGAAGTTCTCGATGACCTTCAATCTCCGCAGCAACCCGGCAATAATCCGCGTAGACGTCGACCAGTTCAGACAAAGATGCCCGCTCCTTGGTGAGAGCCCGGTAACTCTTCTGGTCAGAAGTGATCTTCGGGTCGGACAAAAGCCCTTCAACCTCGCGAAAACGATCAACAACCTCTTCGAGTTTTTCAATGTTATACATGCAATATAGCCAGAAGCAGTCGCAGTTCTGCCGGTCGGCAAAGCGACTGCGAGGTTAAAGTTCCAAAAATTCCTGGCGCACCTCGGTCATACAACCGCAGGTCATCCGCCCCTCCGGACACGGCCCATCGAGACAACCGGGACCCGCATTGGCAAACAACAGCGGTGCAGCCAGGCGGGCCTGACGCAGCATCTCTTTGGCCATAATCCGAATTTCCCACTGCGCCCGGCGACAACAACGCAACAGAAAAAAGTGCCGCAACTCACGGGCATTCATGGTCATGACAATTTTGGTTGTCGCGGCATTCGGCAGCAGAAATCGCGCATCCTCGGCCGGTATGCCGGCCTCGACCATGTCGCGATAGAGGGTGTGAATTTCATTCAGCAGCACCTCGAACCGGCTGGCTAACTCAGGATTATGGCGTACAGACGGCGGGGTGACCGCTTCGAAGCGTTCGCGCTGTGAAACGTAGCGTTGACTCTGTTGGGAATAGGAAGCGAGACGATGACGAACCAGTTGATGGGAGCAGGCCCGGCTGATCCCTTCGACGCCGAAACTGAAGACGGCATGTTCGAGAACAGAAAGATGCCCCAGCTCGAGTATTTTGGAGAGCAGAGACTCCTGCTCGGACCGCTCCCGCCCCATCAACTCATCGATGGATGATGCCGAATAACAGAGCCGCGCCGCAGCGGCGACGACCTTTTCCGGTTCGGGAGTATGGGTCAGTAACTGAACACGCATCGACATCTTCGGGCCCTGTCACCAATCCCGGAAAGCTCCGGGAGAAAAAGAAAACGGCCCCGCAAGGCCGTCTCCAACTTGTTATTGTTTGTCGTACTTCTTACGGAAGCGCTCGATCCGGCCAGCGCTATCGATCAGCTTCTGAGTCCCGGTAAAGAACGGATGGCAAGCCGAGCAAATCTCTGTGCCGACATCAGGGCGGGTCGAGCGGGTCTCAATGATATTGCCGCAGTGGCATTTGATCGTCACGGCTTCGTATTTCGGGTGGATTCCTTCTTTCATACGCTTGACTCCTTGAAAGTGGTCTGGCAGGTACAGACCGTATTGTTAATTTTACGTGTGAAACGGTTACTAGTACCATGGATGCGAGCTCCATGCAAGATTCTTTCTTGCCGTCGCCTATTGATTCATGCTCTCGAAAAACTCTTCATTCGTCTTCGTCTCACCGAGTTTGTCGAGGAGAAATTCCATGCTGTCGACCGGCTTCATTGTCGACAGAACCTTACGCAGCAACCAGATCCGCTGCAAAGTGGTCGCATCGACAAGCAGCTCCTCGCGTCGGGTTCCCGATTTATTGATATCGATCGCAGGAAAAGTCCGTTTTTCGACCAGACGGCGATCGAGCTGCAGCTCGGAATTACCGGTCCCCTTGAACTCCTCGAAGATAACCTCATCCATCTTGCTGCCGGTGTCGACTAGAGCGGTAGCTATAATGGTCAAGCTCCCCCCCTCTTCGATATTCCGGGCCGCGCCGAAAAACCGTTTCGGCTTGTGCAGGGCATTCGAATCGACCCCGCCGGACAAGATTTTACCACTCGGCGGCACAACGGTATTATAGGCCCGGGCGAGACGGGTGATCGAATCGAGCAGGATCACAACATCGCGCTTATGCTCGACCAGGCGTCTCGCTTTCTCAATGACCATCTCCGCGACCTGCACGTGCCGGGTTGCCGGCTCGTCAAAAGTCGACGAAATAACTTCTCCGTTAACGCTGCGCTGCATGTCGGTCACTTCTTCAGGGCGTTCATCGATCAAAAGGACAATAAGATAGATATCAGGGTGATTGGCGGTGATGGAATTGGCAATATTTTGCAGTAACATCGTCTTGCCGGTCCGGGGTGGCGCAACGATCAAAGCTCGCTGTCCTTTTCCGATCGGTGCGACCAGATCGATGACACGGACCGACATGTTGTCCGGCTCGGTTTCGAGAATCAAACGCTCATCAGGGTAAAGAGGGGTCAGGTTGTCAAACAGGGTCTTTTCACGCGCTACCGACGGATTCTCAAAATTGACCTCGGAGACCTTGAGTAAAGCAAAATAGCGCTCCCCCTCTTTCGGTGGCCGGATCTGACCGGCGACGGTATCTCCCGTCCTGAGAGTGAAGCGACGTATTTGCGACGGCGACACATAAATATCGTCCGGACCGGGGAGATAGTTGGCATCAGGCGCTCGAAGAAAACCGAATCCGTCCGGGAGAATTTCCAAAACGCCTTCTCCGAATATGGCCCCATTCTGCTCGGACGTCACGTTCAGGATGGCAAACACCAGATCCTGTTTGCGCATCCCTGAAGCATTTTCAACACCCAGATCCTTGGCGATAGACGCCAGTTCGGTCGCTTTTTTCTCTTTCAAATCTTTGAGATTCATTACTGTCCCTTTGGGATGATCACCATCGCAAACGGTAATCGTAAAATCGTGAATGCACCATCAAGCATCACGACGTATTGACAGCGCCGAAACGCTTCACAACTATCGGCACAAAGCTGTCTGTTTGATTTTCTTCTATATAAAAATTGTAAAGATAAGTAACTTCGGAAGATTTTCAGAATTTACGCAACAGTTCTCGCGGCAAAATCACCACATCATTTAATTAAATAGCTTTTCGAAGAATGACCCGGTCATCAGAATTTAAAGCTGGATTTATATGTAAAATATCGTCGATAGGAATCGGGTCTGAGCCCCAACCGTTGGAGTGAATCTGTAGAGATGTCTCATAGACAGGTTGTCTATTTACAACCTTCCACGGAAGTTGTCAATCAGTTTCGTCTCCAGACGGCAAAAAAAGTGTCACAACCGGCTTCTGCTCCTCCGGGGACCGCCCCTAAGCGCATTTATTCAGAATGCCCCACGCGGGCATTCTGATCCATCTGCCATCATCGTTTCATCTGCTGTACAATCCGATCAATCATCCGACTGAACAATTTCGGAATCTCTTTATCGACCATCAAACCGAGCTCCGGCTCCTGCAGTGTGCGCTGCAATCCGGTCAAGGTGATCGGTTTGATTCGGACCGTCTCGGTCCGATTCCAGTACGCCTCGGTAAAATCAGGGTAATCGAGCATCAACATGACTTCACCAGGCGGCTGATCGAGTTGCCACAGCACCCGACCGGTCGGATGAATAATTGCGGCAGTATAGAGGAGGGAACTGTAGTCAGCCCATAAATAATCCATCCGGAGACTGAATGAACTCCAGCGCTTTTCCTGGCGTTTGACACCATGGACAACCACGACCAGCAGAGCGTCAACAACCGCTTCATCCGCCAGTTGCGAACTCCCCTGCGAGTCGAACGTGTACTTTATCCGCGTCGCAGCCGCTTCACCGACAACCGTCGCATCAGCCAGAAGACGGGAACGAAGAACTTGCGGATCACCGACAACCGGTCGCACATCAAAATGGCGCCCCGCTCTGCGCAATTTTTCGACCAACGGCTGCTGCACCGCCGCTGTGGAGATCTCCAGCAGCGAGAAGAGTTCCTCCCGCGATTCGTATTGAATCGATTCGGCATCAATCAATATCGGCAGGACACCGAGGGTTTTGACCTGCCGCGTATACTCTTCAGGCGATATAGTGTAGAGCGTATTAGCCATACAACCGGACAAACAAAGAGCGAGAATCATCAAAAGTACTGTTTTTTTCATTCTATTTGACCTCAGATATCAAGCCGTCCTGATCAAGTAAAGACAAGGCACGGGGAATTTTTGCAATATCAAAAATTTTCACCGCCCAGGCCAATACCTCGTGCGGTTGCATCTCAATACCTTCCAGCGGGAGGCTCTGATTCAAAAAACGCAAAGCCCGCAGTAATGGCCCGGAGCTCCCGACCTCCCCCTGCAGACCAACCGGATCATTACGTTTACTCAATTTCATCCCATCCGGGCTGAGTGCTAGCGGCAGATGCAGATAATCCGGTGCGCAGTAGCCGAGGCAGGAGTGAAGATAAATCTGCCTGACCGTGGAACCGAGCAGATCGGCCCCCCGAACAACCTGAGTTACACCGGCATCATGATCGTCGACCACAACCGCCAGTTGATAGGCGTACATCCCATCGGCCCGCTTCAGCACGAAATCACCGACAGCGTCGGCCAGACGCTGCTCGGTTAAACCGAACACGGCATCATTAAAACAGAACAGCCGGTCGGGGACGCGCAGACGCAAAGCCCGGAGGGGTCGACCTGAAGAAAGACCGTCCCGGCAGGTTCCGGGGTAACGCGGCCCCTCCTCTCCATGATGTGGAGCACTGGCCAAAATCTCCTTCCGGCTGCAACCGCAATCATAAACCAGATGTTCCTGACGAAGACGATCAAGGGCCGCTTCATAGGCAGCAGAGCGTTCACTCTGATAAACGATCGGGCCGTCCCACTCGAACCCGAAAGCTTCAAGAGCGTGCAGAATACTGGCGGCCGAACCAGGAACCACTCGCGGTGAATCAAGATCTTCGATCCGCATCAGCCATTGGCCACCCCTTTGGCGAGCCAGACAATAACTCCCGACAGCTGCCAACAGCGTTCCAAAATGCAACGGCCCGGTCGGACTCGGTGCAAACCGGCCGACCGGAGCTGTTTTTCGATCGTTATCAAAGCTCTCTGACAGCATCATCGCGATGATCCCCTCTTCGTCAAAGGGGTCAAGAGACGCAGGACGGTATTAACAACACAATAGATCCTTATCTTGGGCTTTTGTTCTCACCATAGGTGCGCCGCAGCAGCAGAAACAGAATGCCGGCGGCAATCAGCAGAACAACAACAACCGCTCCGATCAGCTTGCGTTGCCCCAGATCAGATTTGATCGAATCGACCCGACCCGACGTCTTCTCGAGACGCTCCAGAAAGGAGGCACTCTGTGCCGTAACCGCTTCAACATCGACATTATGAAACAACCGATGAAAGTCGTTGCGGACAGAGAACAGCTCCCCGGACATATCACGGGTTGCGATTCCGGTCCGAAAGAGCTGCTTGATTTCCAGATCGAGGAGCGCGATGGCCGAGTCGACCTCGGCCAGAGCCGTCCGGATTTTTGCGGCGCGATCATACTCGTGACAGCGGCTGCAGCTCTGTTCATTGATCAGGTCGAGATCGGCCTGTTTAATCGCATGATCACCATGACAAAGGACGCATTGGGCCCCACCATTATTCAGAGCGAGACCATGTGCACTTGCATCATAGTCTTCCTTGACGCCGATGTGACAGCGACCGCAGAAATCAGGCACTCCCCCGTACTTCGGCACCCCGATAAAGCCACGTACCGGACTCATAGCCTCCATAGAAAGTTCAGACGCATCACCACCATGGCAATCGTGACAACTGACACGATTTTCGGCGTGGACACTCGCTTGCCACAATCCGACCGGTTTCGACAATGGACCACCCAGATCAGCATGACACTGCAGGCAACTGCTCTTTTCGGCGGCATCAACATCGACAACCCCGACAACAAGCAGACAGAGGAGAACAGCAGACTGAACCATCACTCTTTTCATGAATAGTGCCCCCATATCGAAAGACCGATCATAACCAGCAGGATTAAAACATAAACCGTCACAAAGATCGGGCGCTTGATCGGTCGCCTCTCTGCTCCCCGATCAATAAAGGGGAGCAGTGCCAGAAAGGTCATCAATCCGATCTGAACCACCAACCCCATCAACTTGCTCGGGAAAATTTTAAGGGTCTGATAGGCCCAGAGAAAATACCATTCCGGCTTGATATGCTCCGGTGTCGTAAATGGATCCGCCGGTTCCAGGGCCGAATACGGGACAAAGATTTGCGGGGCAAAAAAGGTGACGGCGACGAGAAGCGCCAGAAAAAAACAGACGACGCCCATCTCCTCAAGTGTGTAGTTTGGGAAAAACGGAATTCCACCGGGATTCTTTTCATGTTCAAAAAAGCCACCGACCTTGGCCGGACGGGCATCCGGTCCAAACGGCGGCGTTGAAATACCGTTGCGCCTGACACAGAACAGATGAAAACCGATCAGACCAACCAGTGCGAACGGGAGGACCACTACGTGCAGAGCAAAAAATCGTCCGAGCGTCTGTGGTCCGACGGAAGGCGCCCCGCGTAGAAATTCGACCAGCTCTGCTCCGATGACCGGCAGAGCCCCGGCAGCATCGGTAGCGACCGTGGTAGCCCAGAAGGAGAGCTGGCTCCAGGGGAGCAGATAGCCGGTTAAACAGAGGATCAGACCGAGATTAAAAAGTCCGAAACCGGAGAGCCAGGTCAATTCACGCGGGCGTTTATACGATCCCATAAACAGAACAGAGAGCATATGCAGCAACAGCACAACGACAATCAGATTCGAACCGACCGCATGCAGGCTGCGAATCAGCCATCCGAACGGCACGACGTTAACAATCCGTTCGACGCTGGCGAACGCCTTTTCAACATCGGGGACATAATGAATCAACAACAGGATACCGGTCACAAACTGTAACCCGAACAGAACCAGCAGCACCGTCCCGAGAGAGTACCATTTATTGATGTTGCGCGGCACCAGATAATCAGAACTGTTCGCGATCCAGATCTGCCGGACCCCGAGCCGGACATCGACCCAGTCGACAAGAGATTGCATCAGTTTCATAACAGCTCCTAACCGATCAGGATCTGGTCATCTTGCAGACTGACCGGATAGCGTTCGAGGGGGGACGGCGGTGGTCCGCTCAAAACAACACCTTCGGCAGAAAACCGGCCGCCATGACATGGGCAGAGCAACTCCTGGTCGTCTTGAACCCATTTCACGATGCAACCGAGATGTGTACAGACCGCCGTCAAAGCGATAAACTCACCCGGTTTTTTTTGCAAAAGAACCGCCGGACGGCCGTTGAAACTAAACAGATGAGCCTCTCCGACCGGCACCAGAGATTTAGCAACTTGCACCTTGCCTGCACCTTGCACACTCTCTGCCGGCGCGAGGAAACGCAAAACCGGCCAAGCAAAAAAACCGGTCAGAGCCGCACCAACCAGACCGAGCAGAACAGCAAGAAACTTTCGCCGTGGCGGCGCACCGACAGGATGATCATTCATAAAACTCTCCGATTGAATACTTCGACTTTAAAAAAAAGCGCCCCCGCATAAAACAACGACATGACCCAAATATTTTTTCTACAGAACTGAAAAACAGACCAACAATTTCAGTCAGCAACCCCGATGTGAGTCGGCGATCAATACAATTGTTCGAGGCATTCAGTCGTCAACATCTCAAGGCTACAAACGTTTATTTTAACCAACTTTTTACGGAATGCAAGAACCCCTGTTTATTTCCCCTCTGTCGTCGCAGTGACAACACGCCCCGAGACCGGAAGACTGATCACTGTACGATCGTGCTGACCAGAACGAAGCAAAACCTCCCCCCCCAGATGCGCCGTCGTAGCATCGGGCACAGCAATCACCCGTAATTCAGTGCTTGCATTGATGGCCAGGGTGTTCGTGTCAATTTCGGCACGAAAGCCCGGATTCGTTGCCTGCAGGCTAGTCAGGTTAAACGTCGCACCGGAACGATTGATCAGCTCGACCGTAATCGTCTTCGCCTGACCGACCTCGACGGCCCCGAAAATAACCCGCTCCGGTTTCATTTCAAGCGGAAGAAGAACCATCCCCTTGACGGTAAAATGAACCGGCGCTCCACTCGGGTCATTGCTGTAGAGCAATATCCGTTTCTCGACCTGTCCGCGGAAGTTGCCGGAGTTAAATTTCGCTTTAATCGACCCTGTCCCTCCGGCAGGAATCTCTTTTTCCGACAACAAAACACCGGTACAGCCACAGGTACTTTTTACCCGATCGACCACAAGCTTTGCATCACCACTATTGCTGAAAACAAAGGTATGTTCAACCACGCCCCCTTGCAGAACTTCACCGAAATCAAAAATCGGTTGAGCAACTTCAATTCTGGGTAAAGTTTCAGTGAACCCTGTTCCTGCTGCCAACAGCAGTACAGTCACAACCAACAGTAATCGCTTCGGCATTCTCCCTGTCTCCTTCCCGAGTGGATTTGATCTCTGGTTCCAGAAACTGTCTGCCGCATAATCGTAACACAAATTCTTCTGAATCAAAAAAACTTTCACAATCAAGAAATTGACATAAACACTTTACTTTGCTATAGAATGTCGGTCTAAACTACTATATTTGAAAGGCAAAAAAACGGATGTTTGAACCGGAGATGAAAATTCTTTACACGCGGGAGACCATCGCAACAGAGGTCAGGCGTCTTGCGGCTGAGATCAGTACCGAATTTTCAGGCGAAGAGGTCTTGATGATCTGCGTTCTCAAAGGCTCATTCCTCTTTTTTGCCGATCTGGTCAGAGAGATAACAATCCCCGTGGTGGTCGATTTTGTCCGGGTGGCAAGTTACGGCTCTGAAACACAGTCTTCCGGTATTGTTGAAATCCGCAAAGATGTTGAGCTCTCCCTCAAAAATCAAAACGTCATCATCGTCGAGGATATTATAGATAGCGGTTATACGATCGAAACCCTTTATCATCGACTGCAGCAACGAAGCCCAAAGGTGTTGAAAGTCTGTACATTAATCGACAAAAGCAGGCGCCGGGAAGTAGACTTTACTCCCGATTACGTCGGCGTGTCGATGGAGGATGGTTTTATCGTCGGCTACGGCCTCGATCTCGACGAGCGCTACCGCAACCTCTGTGAAATTTATCTTGTTGAAAACGCCTGACCCGATCAGGGGGAGAAGTTAATATGGTTATCCAATGCTCATCATGCAACACCCGCTTTAAAATTGCTGACGATAAAGTCAAACCCGGAGGGGTCAAGGTTCGTTGCTCAAAATGCAAGGAAGTTTTCACGGTCCTCCCCCCCGAGGAAGAGCATACAGCCGCTGCAACAGCAGCCACAAGTCTTGACGATGTCGACTGGGGGAGTCTGAACAGCGATAAGTCGGCTGATGATTCGACCGAAGAACCATCCATGCCTGAGTTTTCATTCGCTGACGAAGAAGCCTCCCCCGCGGCGGACGACGACCTTGCTTTCGATACGAGCGCAGACACTTCAGAAGAAGCGGACGACTCTTTCTCTTTCGGTGATGAAGAGAGCAGTGAAGAAGACGAGCTTTTTTCATTCGGCGGGAGTTCAGAACCCTCGACTGACGATTTCAGTTTTGATGAACCGGTTGGCGAAGGGGCTCAGGACGAATTTTCATTTGATGCAGCACCGGCAGCCACAGGGACCGCTGACGATTTTGACTGGGACGGAAGCAGCAGCGACGATACCGACTCTCAAGATGATTACAGCTTTGGTGAAACCGCAGAGACGGATGACAACCTCGACTTCAGCAGTCTGGAGATGGCGACGGATGAACCTGAAGCGGTTGAAGTAGAGGCCGAAGAACCGCGGAGGCAAGAGATGATACCCTCTGCAGAAAACAGCCGCCCCGCTATCGTTAAAGGCCCGCAAAATAGCAGAGCAGGAGGGCGCAGTACCGGGAAGAGCCGTACAACAAAGAAGAAGAGCGGCCCCTTGCGCGGGATTTTCGTTCTTTTCCTGCTGTTGCTGCTGATTGTAGGAGGGGGGCTGTTCGGTCTCAAACAGATGGGGTTCTGGTCCGGCAACTTTGAGGAGCTGCAGAGGGTTGACTATGTAACTGCGGCCAAAACAGTCTGGGAAAAGGGGATGACTGAAGTCAACAGACTCGTTGGCAATGCGGTGAGCCAGCAACCGATAGGTATGATCACCGTCACGACAATGACAGGGAAGTACAGCCAGAATATCAGTGCTGGCACACTGTTTGTCATCGACGGAACGATTCGTAACGACTACAACGCAAATCGCTCCGCCGTCGTTGTACAGGGGGTGCTGTACGATGAAGCTGACGCTGTGGTTCGTCAGAAAAAAGTCTACTGTGGCAACGTCATCGACAGCGGCATGCTGCAGACCGGTACCGTTGCCGCAATGGACAAACTCAGTGCCAATGTATTCGGTGATAAATTCAGCAACGAAGATATTGCGCCGGGTGCAACGGTTCCGTTTACAATTGTCTTTCACGATCTCCCCGACAATCTTGCGCAATACAATGTTGAGATTGTCGAATCAGCCACCGGGACCAAACGATAAGAGCTGATCATAAAAAAGTCCACATGGTTTCATGTGGACTTTTTTATCAAAATAGCGTCACAACACAAAAATTAACCCGAGATGGCACTGACCGGGCAAGTATCAACACATGCGCCGCAATCGGTGCATGTGTCAGCATCAATCTTGTGCTTATCGCCAGCTTCGCTGATGGCACCGACCGGACAGCTGTCTGCACAAGCAGCACAGTTGATACATTCGTCAGAAATTGAGTGAGCCATACTATCACCTCCTTTGTTGGATTTTATACTGATCGTTACTTTTAAATTTTCGCGAGTCTACCCTAGTTGCCCGATGCTGTCCACAGCAAAAAAAGCAAAAAAGAACTGAAGGCCCTACAAAAATTAATCGACTCAATCCCTGCACTTCTTCACATCAGCCCAGAGGCCGAGAGAGCGGCTGCGGGCCATCTTTTCCGCTTGAATGAAATCTGTTTTCAAATTAAAATCGAAGCGCCGGTAAACGCTGGCTAATCCCGCTTCGAGCAGCATTCGATTCAGAAGCCGACCGTCGGGAAGATAGACATAAGCGAGCAGTCGTCCGTGCCGGTCGTACGCATCACTGTCGAAAGTCAGGGTCACCACCACTCCGGATGCATTCCGGGTCACAAATTCGCGTGACTCCGCCGCCATCCGCCTGAGCGTTTCGAAACAAACACCTCGACGCAGATAATACCTATCCCGGTCTGAAGACTCCCGTTCCGGGGTGTCAATCCCGAGCAGTCGCACCTTACCGATCTTTTCAACCTTGATCGTATCGCCATCATAAACCCGCAGCACCTTGCCGGAACAAGAGGGGAGAACCGCCTGAATCGTTTGTGCAAAAAAGAGGGGAACCAGGAGGAGAATAGCGGCCAGAGGTACAGAATACTTCAATTTCGCCCCCAGAGCAGGCGAGAGAACAGGCCGGTAAAAAAGCCCCAGATCAGATTAACAGCGATGACCACAGCGAGGGCAACAAGTGAGAAGTCAGAGCCTGAACTGATCTGTTCCGGCAGATAGAAGATGAGATAGTAAAAGGTTGGAACCAGACTGACCAGCACCCCTTTTTGGATCCAGTGTTTACGGGTTCTGGCTGAACCGACAGTTAAAAAAAACAACACTCCCCACAGACCGCCCCAGACAAGGCGCGGGTAGAGACCGGCAGGAGCAAGCAGGGGGCGTACTGTAGAAATCGGCAGATCCGGCAAACCGACCATCCCCCAGGCCGAGATAACGCCGAGCCCGACCAACGCACCGAGTATTCCGGCACAAAAGCAGACAGAGATTAAGGCAGCAGGACGGTGCATGTCACCTCTTTGAATCGGGGTGTAAAACAGATGCTACGACGGGCAAAAAAGGCAACAGTGACAAAAAATGTCGTGTGCATAAAACAAAAATCGTCGTGTGCACCGCCCGAAAACGCATCCGTCTACTGTTTACAAAATCAGATAAAATACATAAAACGGTGATCGAGCTCCTGTTCCAGCCCGAGAACCTTGGCGCGCGAACAGATATCCTGAAGAGTCACACTCTCCAGATAGTCGGTCAGACGCTTTGACGCTTCTCGCCAGACTTCCTGAGTCACACACTGGCTATCGAAGTCGCAGGCATCTTTACCAGGGGGATCACACTCGACCAGCGACAGTTGCCCTTCGGTTGCCCGGACAATCGCAAGCAGGGTAATCTCTTCCGGTTTTTTGGCCAGACGGTACCCACCCTGGGGGCCACGCTTGCTTTTCAGCAGACCGGCACGCTTCAACTCCTGAAAAATCTGTTCAAGATAACGGGGCGAAATTTTCTGCCGCCTTGAGATATCCTTGATCTGCCCCGGCAGCATTCCGGCATGATAAGCGATATCGAACAGGGCGCGCAACCCGTAACGACTCTTGGTTGAAAGCTTCATATTTTTATTTTCCTCCTGACAACGATACTTTAGTATCTATAAAAGGCCAGAGCTTTTGTCAAGAACAATGATGCTGAAACAACATTTTTAAGACTGCAGCAAAAAAAGCCGCCCTGTGTGGCGGCTTTTTTGCAGAGCAAACAATAAAAGATCAGCGAGAAGGAGTCATACTCTCCGGCGGAAAATGCAGCGTCGCAAAATAGTCCTCATTCCGCTCCTCGCGCCGGATCAGTTCAACGCTCCCATCCGTTCTGAGCAGCAGCTCTTTCGGTCGCAGCCGGCCGTTGTATTGAAACCCCATCGCGTGACCATGTGCTCCAGTGTCATGAATAATCAAGATGTCGCCATTCTCAATCAGAGGGAGCTCGCGCTGCACGGCAAACTTATCGTTGTTTTCACACAAGGACCCGACCACGTCGTAGAGTCGGTCTTGAGCAAAAGACTCTTTGCCGAGCACATCGATATGGTGATAGGCGTCATAGAGTGCCGGTCGCATAAGAGCCGACATGCAGGCATCGACGCCGATATAATCACGATAAGTCTGTTTCTGGTTGATGGCCGTCGTCACCAGACAGCCGTGCGGCCCGGTGATGTAACGCCCACTCTCCATATACATGGTCGGGGCATGACCATGTTCTGTACGAAACGCAGTAAACAGAGCCGTGATTTCCGCCGCCATGGCGTCGAGATTGAGCGGCTTCTGCTCCGGGCGATAAGGGATGCCGAAACCACCCCCAATATTGACAAACTCGAACTGGATGCCGAGCTCTTTTTCAACCCTCTCAACAATTTCGAGAACCATCCGTGCCGTTTCGACCATATAGCTGTAGTCGAGTTCATTCGAAGCAACCATGGTGTGGAGACCGAAGCGCGTGGCAGCACGGCCCCGGGCCAGACGATAAGCCTCAACGACCTGCTCATGCGTCACACCGTATTTCGCTTCGACCGGATTACCGATAATCACGTTGCCGGTGCGACGCGGCCCCGGATTGTACCGGAAGCAGATAAGTTCCGGAAACTGCGGCACTTTTTCGATCAGTGAAATATCATCGAGATTCAGTACACATCCCCCGTTTGCGGCTGCGGCATTAAATTCCTCCTGGGTCGTATTGTTGGAAGTAAACATGATCTCTTCACCTTGAGCGCCCGCCTGACGACTCAGTATCAATTCCGGAATCGAGCTGCAGTCAAAACCGAAGCCAAGTTCTTTCATGATCGCGAGGATACTGAGATTAGGCAACGCCTTGACCGCAAAGTATTCACGAAATCCAGAGATCCCGACAAAAGCTTTTTTAAGCGCTTCACCCGTTGCACGAATTCCGGCTTCATCATAAATATGAAAGGGAGTCCCGAAACGGGCGGCGACATCCTTTAAAACGGGAGCTAAACGATTATAAAAACTGGCTGACATCGGCATGGAACAAACACCTCCAAAAGACTGTTAAACAGGGAAAATATTGTGGACGTATACCGGAATCGAAACAAAAAAACAAGCCCGGCGGATTCTTTTCGATTTTTATTTTTTCCGGCAATTCGCCGCTGGCAAAAGCAGACAGAAATGACCACAGAGTATTATCTGGTTACAGAACCCTCTTGCAGATGCAACGGTCCGGCAACCGGAAGATCGAGATTAAAGGTGCTCCCCTGACCATGAACACTGTCAAACCAGATTGTTCCACCGTGCATTTTGGCAATTTCACGCACCAGAGAGAGACCAATTCCGGCACCGGACAAATTTTTTACTTCCGGCTGACAGACTCTGAAGAACCGGTCGAACAGTTTTTCGCGAACCTCATCCGGGACACCGAGTCCAAAATCCTGAACAGATATCCGGGCCGTTTTCCCTTCATCAACCAAAACTACAGCAATCTTGACCAGACCGCCATCAGGTGAAAATTTAATAGCATTGGTCATCAGATTTTTTAACGCCCGAAGAATTTTATTATTGTCGCAGACAACAAGAGGCAGATCCGGGGCGCAGGCGACCTCAAGCGCATGCTCTTTGGCAGTATTTTTAAACAGACTGGCAACTTCATGCAAAAGGAGCGAGAGATCGACCACCCCCATCTGCTGGCTTAAAAATCCGGCACGCAACCGCTGTAAATCGAGGAGGTCATCCACTAATTCACGCAGTCTCTCTCCTTCCCGGTAGATCGTTTTGAGAAATTGTTGTCGTTGCTCCGGTTTCACCTTCGCGTTGAGCAGTATTTCTGTGTACCCGAGTATCGCAGTGAGGGGTGTTCGCATCTCATGGCTGACCGATGAGAGCATTTCATCCTTCAGGTGAATGATTTTTTCCCGTTCGCTGGCATCACGGACAATCAGCACCAGAAGACGCTGTCCCATCCAGTCGAAAACGCCAGCCGTCATTTCGGCCGCAAACAAGGTTCCGTCCCGCTGCCGGTGGGTAGAAGAGAGGATCTCCCCCTGACCGGCAAGAATCGCGTCGATATCCCCCCTGATCTGTTCAGAGTCGTTCAGCAGATCCGCCACATTCAGACCGGTCAGCTGCGCGTAATCGTAACCGTAGAGAGCAACCGCCGCATCGTTGGCGTCTGTCACCCGAAGCGAACTGTTATCGCAAATCAGAATCGCATCTTTCTCCGCCGAGAAGAGGAGCCGATACTTCTCTTCTGATTCACGCAGGGATTGATCCGCGTCGATCCGTTCGGTCACATCCATGAAAAAGGTCGCCATCGTGTTGGGAGCGATCTGAAATGCGTGCACCTCAAACGCCCCTCTGATATCGTCATCCTCGTATTCAATATGGTCGGGAAAATACCGCTCGCCATTACGACAGACACGACGATAAATCGCAGGGAGATCAGTCAAGGCCAGAGCAGGAAACGCCTCCTCAAGGGTGAGCCCGTGCCTCTGTGCAGTATTGACCCCTAATATCTCGTCCGCTGAAGGGTTTGAACCGATCAGCAGCAGCCGGCCAGCCTCATCACATCGATAGAGCAACACCCCCATCGGCGACGAATCGATGATCGAGCGGAACTGCTCCTCGCTCTGTCGCAACGCCTGCTGAACCGCATGCCGGCGCCGCAGATCACGAGCGGTACAGAGAATTGCCGCACCGCCGCCATAGTCGATCACCTTGCCGTTGACTTCTACCGGGACAAGAGTGCCATCCTTGCAACGGTGATTGGTCTCGAAAAAGAGTCGCTTCTCCTTTTTGAACCGCCTGAGGCGACCATCGACCTCCATCCTGTGACTCT
>JACUTX010000243.1 GCA_014859615.1 Desulfuromonadales bacterium
CACAGGAATTTATTTTTTCTGCCGTTCAGGTTTACCTGTAATGGAAAGTGATGAAAAAAAGATGATGACGAATGCAAGCCGCTTTGAGTTGACCCTGCCGAAAGGGGTCAAAGATTTTCTGCCGGTCAATGCTGCCAAAATCGAGTATCTGCGGCGAACCTTGCATGATCTGTATGATCGCTGGGGATATCGACCGGTGATTACACCGTCGCTCGAATTTCTCGATGTCATGGAGCGGGGACTCGGAGCGGGGTTGCGCAATAAATCGTTCAAATTCGATGATCGTCAGAGTGGTCGACTGATCGCTTTTACGCCGGACTGTACCCCCCAGGTTGCCCGTATTGTTGCGACCCGGATGCGTGAACGCCCTCTCCCCCTACGCCTCAGCTACGATGCCCGCGTGTTGCGACACGAAGAACAGCAGTTAGGCAAAGATCGCGAAATCTTTCAGTCCGGAGTTGAACTTTATGGTCTGAAAAGCGCAGAATCCGATGCCGAGATGATTGTGATGGCGGTTGAATCGCTGCAGGCGCTCGGTGCCGAAGAGTTCACCCTCGATATCGGTCAGGTCGAGTTTTCCCGTGGCATTATGGAGCAGCTGAGTCTGCCGGCACAACAGATGCAGCAGATTCAGGAGACGATCGAACGCAAAGACCTCTCCGGCCTGCGCGAGCTGCTGGCAAAGACCGATCTTGATCCTGAGCTTTCTGAACAGATTCTGTTGTTGCCACGTCTGTTTGGCGGGCGCGAAGTGCTCGATCGGGCCGAGGTGGCGGTCAGCAACAAGCGTTCCAGAGAGGCGATTGCCAATTTGCGGGCGGTATTGGAGACGCTGGAAGTCTACGGGGTAGAAGAGTCTGTCACCTTTGATCTCGGTGTCCTCTGTAATCTCGAATATCATACCGGCATTACATTTGACGGCTATCTCTCCGGGGTCGGGCAGGCGGTCTGCAGTGGCGGACGTTACGACAATCTGACCGCGGCCTTCGGCGAACCGATTCCGGCAACCGGCTTTACCTTCAATCTGCTCAATCTTCTGTTTGCTCTCGATCAGAAGCTGGATGAGGTGGCGCTCAAGCGGACCGATATCCTGATCTTTCAGCCTGATGACGACAAGTCGACAGCCCAGCGGCTCGCCCAGACACTCCGTCGCCAGGGGTATTCGGTCGCACGTGATATGCTGAAGCGCGATCTTGAACAGACCCTCGATTATGCGACAAAAATGAACTACCGATTTGTGATGTTGATCGGACCGGATAACAAGTCGGTTACGCTCCGTACCGTCTCAGACGGGAGCGAGCAGACGATCACTATAGCAGCGATATTGGCCGGACGTTTCGACGTTTAGCCCCGAACAGGAGAAATTATGTCTAATCTGGTAATTATCGGCGCTCAATGGGGCGACGAAGGTAAAGGTAAAGTTGTCGACATTTACACTGAGTACAGTGAAGATGTTGTCCGTTTTCAAGGCGGCAACAACGCCGGGCACACTCTGGTGGTTGGCGATGAAAAGATTGTTCTGCATCTGATCCCGTCCGGAATTCTGCACGAAGGGAAACGTTGCATAATCGGCAACGGCGTCGTCCTCGATCCGAAAGTTTTTCTCGAAGAGATCGACGGATTAAAGAAGCGTGGCTATCTCAAGGACGACAGTCAGCTTCTGGTTGACGGGAATGTCCACATCATCATGCCGTACCACAAGGTGATCGACATCGCCCGGGAAAAAAAATCGGGAGACAAGAAGATCGGCACTACCGGCCGCGGGATCGGGCCGGTTTATGAAGACAAGATCGGTCGGCGCGGGATCCGTCTTTATGATCTGGTTCGTCCGGAAGTCTTTGCGCGCAAGCTCAAGGAGGTTCTCCCCGAGAAGAATTTTATCATCGAGAAGTACCTTGGTGAGAAACCGCTCCTGGAGCAAGAGATCATCGACGAGTATTCGGGTTATGCAGCCAGACTCGAAAAATATCTCGGTTGCGGCTCAACCGCTGTCTCCGACAGTCTCGATGCAGGGCGCAATGTTCTTTTCGAAGGGGCACAGGGGAGTCTGCTCGACATCGATCACGGTACCTACCCCTTCGTCACTTCGTCCTCAACGGTCGCCGGCGGGGTCTGTACCGGTGTCGGGATCGGACCACGCCACATCAACAACGTCGTCGGCATCACCAAGGCTTACGTCACCCGTGTCGGCAGCGGCCCGTTCCCGACCGAGCTCGATGATGAAGTCGGTGAGAAGATTCGCAAGGAAGGGGCTGAATTTGGGGCCACCACCGGCCGGCCGCGGCGCTGTGGGTGGTTTGATGCCGTCGCCGTTCGTGAAGCGGTCCGTTTGAGTGGATTGACCGGCCTGGCGATTACCAAGCTCGATGTCCTCAGCGTCTTTGAAACGATCAAGATCTGCACCGCATATTCGCATCGGGGGAAACTGATCGAACACTTCCCGCGCGATTTTGAGATTCTGAAGGAGTGCACGCCGATCTACGAAGAGATCGAAGGGTGGCAGACCGACATTACCGGGGCCAAGTCGATGGCCGATCTGCCGGAAGTTGCACGCGCCTACCTCAAGCGCTTAACCGAGGTCGCCGGTTGTCCTGCCGTATTGATCTCTGTCGGCCCACGCCGTGATCAGACGATACAGATTTCTGACCCGTTCGCAAGGTAGCAGCAATTTGAGGCTGGCAAATAAAGTTAAAACCTTTCTCATAATAAAGAAGTTGACTTGACAGGGACAAGTACAGTATAAAGACGACCTTGTTTATGTGCCGCTAGCTCAGTAGGTAGAGCATCTGACTTTTAATCAGATGGTCGCTGGTTCGATCCCAGCGCGGCACACCATTTTCAAACCTGTACACGCAGGGTCATCTCCTGCATAGTACTTGGAAGTTCAGGTCCCTATCGTCTAGCCTGGCCCAGGACACCGCCCTTTCACGGCGGCGACAGGGGTTCGAATCCCCTTGGGGACGCCAAGAACATCCATAAGCCCTTCCATTTATTTGGAAGGGCTTTTGTGCTGGCAGCGAAGGGATAGGCTGGGGCGACCGAAATAAAAGTACTTAACAGTCGCCCCAAAATAAAGTCAGAGATGCATCTCATCAACCCTCTTTGTTTGATCTATATGATTCTTAACCGCCATTTATGTACATATTGAAAGCTGAACAGTCATGATCAAAATATCTTTTCAGACCATTTTCATGTTCTTTGTTCTCTTCTTCTGTACCTCATGTGCGAGCAAAGTAGACCCTTATAACAAATACGGAATTGAGAAATTTATCCCCGGTGAAAACTCCCTTCATTATGTAGAGTTTGGTAGTGGCAAACCGGTTATTTTGATCCCCGGTCTGTTTGGAACCAACAATGTCTGGAATCGCATGATCCCGTTTCTGGAAGGTGATTATCGCCTGCTTGCCATCGATAACTTTGGCACCGGAAAATCAGGCCGACCCGACGACGACTTCAGCTATACCGTTGCCGAGCAGGCCGATATGATCGTCGCGATGATGAATGATCTGAAGATAGAGAGCAGCTCAATTGTCGGCGTCTCTTATGGCGGGATGATCGCCCTCAACATTGCCGCAAGATATCCTGAGAAGGTTTTATCAATCGTCTGTATTGAAGGGGCGGTTATTATGCCGAAAAACACCCCGTACAAGCGGTTGATACAGGGACTCAAATACCCGATCCTCGGCAATGCGATTATCGTATTTATTCGCTCCGGGATGTTTGACGAAACCATGGCCAAAGATATTATGGGTGAATCTTGGTCCGAACTGCAAAATGAAGAACAAGCAGAAATAACATCGATCATCGCAAAAAATGCCGATGCCGCATCG
>JACUTX010000244.1 GCA_014859615.1 Desulfuromonadales bacterium
AAGGATCCATGGTTTTAAAGGCTGGATTCTTTGATTACACCCTCGGGAATGACACCCTTTTCGCCACTGCTGAATAGTTATATTTGTGCAATCGTAATTTCAGTTTCTCCCATCTCGGCGCGTAATTTCTCATCGGAGGCGAGGATTGAATCGATGGACGCTATCGGGTTGTTCAGCAGATACTCTTTTGCCACCCGCATCAGATCGTTGCGGGTTGTGGCGAGAAGATTACGGCGAAACTGCTGCCGCATCTCCAGGGTCAACCCCTGGCGCAGGTTGGAAAACTCGTGATTGCCGCGATTCCCCGGAGATAATGGCCGGTCGATGTTGCTGAAGACGGAGAGGAGCGCTTCCCTGATCGATTCGTCGCTGAAATGCCCGTCCGCAGACCACCGGGCAGCTTCGTCGTAGACCTGCAACGTCCGCTTGATATGCGGATCACGATAGGAGAGGAAAGAGAAAATCCCCGCTTCATTGTCATAACTCGCCATCCCTCCATACGCCCCCCCCTTCTCACGAATCTCCCGATGCAGATAACCATCTTTGATTAGTTTTGACAAAAGGAGGAGCGGCGCTGAATCGGCGTGGGTGTAGTGGACACCTTTGAAACAGCGGGTGACAAAGGCGACCGGAACCGATGCACTCCAGCCGAGTGGGCCGTCGTTATGCTGATAAGTTGGTAAATTATTTATTTTCGGCCGTTCCACTGTCGCGAGTTTGTCAATAAAAGACGAGACGAGCGGACTCAGGGTGTCGAGTTCATCCTTCTCGCAGGTGATGGCGCAGGTGATCTCACCTTTGTTGGTCAGTATCAGACCGATCTGCTGCAGTCGATCGGCGACCTCCGCCAGAGCTGCGTCCGGCATCTCTGTCAGTCTGCGTAAGAGTTTCAGCAGGGTGATCCCCGACCATGTTTCGCGCAAGCTGGCTGAAGCGCTGAGACGGGCCGCACCGGCGCGCAGAGCGTAGAGATGACCGGAATCCTGAATCGAATTTTCAAACGAGGTCAGGATCTGCAGCAATACGGTACGCAACCGCCTGGTGTTGGTAAAATCGGCCGCGCTGCAATAGTCGAACATAATGTCAAACAGCTGCTTCTGTTTGCGGATCAGAGCTTTGCCACGAATTCCGACTAACGCTTCGAATCTGTCTGGTTCGGTCGGGCTGTCGTGGATTTCAGTCGTGAACTGGATCCCTCCGGTTTCGGCCTCCATCCGTTCGGCCATGGTCACGTAACTCTGCCCCGCAGCGCCCATCTGGGTGATAACCGAACAGAACAGCGGTATATACGGCATGAGATCGATCGGAATTGAAGTCGTCGGGAGGAGGGCCGAAAAATAGCCGATGCCGTTGGTCGGCTGCGGAAAAAGAGCGGTCGGGCGCATTGCCAGTTCGACCTTATTGTACAGGGTCTCTTCTTCCTGCTCAGGAATATCATTAACCGTGAGCGTCGGCAGACAAAAGATATCTTCCGGCGTCTCCTGGCTATCTTTTAAGGCTTGTGTCTCGGCGATGATGGTCTGCCGTTCTGTCTGCGTCAATTGATCGGTCAGCGTCTGCAACTTTGCAGTGAGCTGCTGATTCTGTTTTTTCTGCAAAGTTTCGTCCGGGTAGAGAGTGAGCGTGACCCGGTGCGGATTATTGAGTAAAAAACGGTGGATACACTCTTCGAAGAACGGGCCTTTGTCGATTTCTTGACGAATCCGCTTCAGATTCTCTTCGAGATTCAAAGGTGTGAGCGGATCATCCGTGTGCAGCCACGGCCCGATCATTCGCATCAACAAGCCGAGAGAGTAGGGATAACGACTGCCACTCACTTCCCGGTGTGAAAATTCGAGCCGATGGATAACCCCCTCGATCCTTTTTCTGGAAAATCCGGTCTCGGCAGTCTTCTGCAAAGTTTCCAGAATCAGCGCTTCGATTGCTTCGGTCTGATCCGGATCGGTCCCCTGCAGCCCCGCAGCAAAATAGGTGGAGCGATTTTCATCCTGATACCCGGATCCGGGCGCAATGTTGCCGCCGAGGCCTGAATTGATCAACGCCTGATAAAGGGGGGCGGCCTGGTTTCCGATCAGCAGGTTCGATAAAAGACTTAAGGTCAGGCGGTCAAAACTCTCTTCGATATCGGTCGTGAGCCAGGCGACCTGGATCAGCGATTTTTTTTCGATCGATGTGCCAGCCTCGATCGGAAACGGTTCCCTGGCGGCAACCGGTCTGTCGTAGCGGGTTTCACTCGGAACCGAACTGTCGATTTCCTGCCGGTCAAATCTGTTTAATACCTGTGTCTCGACAGCGTCAAGATGCTCGGCCAGATCGAAATTGCCATAACTGTAGAACCAGGCATTACTCGGATGATAATATCTGGCATGAAACTGTTTTAACTGCTCATGCGTGAGGCCGGGGATCTCGTCAGGCTCTCCGCCTGAATTAAAGTGATAACAGGTGGTCGGGTAGAGATATTTCCCAAGACGACGATAGAGCAGAGAGGCCGGGGAGGCCATCGCCCCTTTCATCTCGTTATAGACAACTCCTTTGTAGTCGAGTCTGGCGTCCGGGTCGTTCGGGGCGCTGAATTCGAGCCGATGCCCTTCCTGCAGAAAATCGATGCGGCGCAGCAACGGGAAAAAAGCTGCGTCGAGATAGATAGACAGCAGGTTGTTGAAATCTTTTCTGTTCTGGGTTGAAAAGGGGTAGACGGTCCAATCACTTGCTGTCATTGCGTTCATAAAGGTGCTCAGGCTCCGCTTGAGCATCGAGAAGAAGGGGTCGCGTACCGGAAATCTTTTTGAACCGCATAGAACCGTATGCTCCAGAATATGTGCAATCCCGGTTGAATCGGGCGGTGGGGTGCGAAACGCTACGGAAAAAAGATTTTCACGGTCTTCACAATCTATGTGCGCCCACCGGGCTCCTGTTCCCCTGTGGCTTAATTGAATCAGGGTTGCATTGAGATCGGGCAGTGCCGTAATCTGTTGGACCTGAAATCCAGACAGTTTATCACCTGCCTGCAGCAGAGTTTTGGTCATTAAAGTATCCTTGGTTGACGGCTTACCGGTAGAAAACAGCCTCGTCCGGCGGGGAGGTTAACGGTCTTGAAAGAGGGAAAAACCCCCTGAGTGATGGACAACTTATACGAAACAATTATCACATCTCGCTACCGGTGCAAGCACTGAAAAAGATTTAGTCGCAGAGATTAAATTTTATCGGTACAGAAGTAAAGGATTGTGTAGCCTCACAAGCATATCTGTGCTAAATACCACTGCGTTGTAATGAAAAAACGGTTCCAAGCGGCTGCTGACAGCTAAAATCTTCGGGGTCGGCCTGATGTAAAAAAAGGTTGTTTTTTGTAGTCGATCATGCTAATCATATCCGCCCTTAGCAGTTGGAAAGAGATATGTCGGGGAGTAGCGCAGTCTGGTAGCGCACCTGCCTTGGGAGTAGGGGGTCGCAAGTTCGAATCTTGTCTCCCCGACCATTTTCTTGCGCCAGTAGCTCAGATGGATAGAGCAACGGCCTTCTAAGCCGTAGGTCGGGGGTTCGAATCCTCCCTGGCGTACCAGCCGTTTGCAGGGATGGCGATTTTCGTTGACAAAAGAGTCGTCAGTTGTCTAGTTTACAAGCCGGATTTCGTTATGGTGGGTGTAGCTCAGTCGGTAGAGCACTGGATTGTGGCTTCAGATGTCGCGGGTTCAAGCCCCGTCACTCACCCCAAATTTAAAAGCCCCGTTTTCGGGGCTTTTTTATTTCTTGCATCCGGCCACTTTTTTATTCCCATCGTCCCCCCAAATGGTAC
>JACUTX010000245.1 GCA_014859615.1 Desulfuromonadales bacterium
GAAGAGCCATTTTTTGCTTACTTTTTGTTGGCGTCTGGACAAAAAGTAAGGCGCCAGTCAAAGGCGCGTCCCGACATGAAAGAGTCATTCCCGAAGCGGTTCTATGAGGGAATTGCGCTTGTAAAGATTGAAACTAATTTGTCATTCCCGAGGCGTTCTTGATCGGGAATCCAGATCTTAAAAGTCCAAAGGCTGGATCCCCGATTGAATCATTCGGGGATGACAAAAACTCTTAACCGTAACCGTCGGGTCCCGGCCCGACAGCCGGGTTCATTTTCTTTGGAAAGCCGCAAAGAAAACGAACCAAAAGAAACGGCTCGCTGGCAGCGGGCATCTCCGTGCGCGGTTATGCGGACGTTTTTGTTGAACGGATAGCGTAAACGTTTACAGTCGCGCGCTGTAACCCGAAAAGATCCTGATCGGGAATCCATGTCTTAAAAGTCCAAAGGCTGGAGCCTTTGATAGAGTCACTTATAGATGACAACCATTTCATCTAAAGTTTTTTGCTGTCGTTAGCGATTTCGCGTCAGACATATATCTGATAGAGTAAGCAGATGAAAAAAACCGACAAACTCAACACACTTATCCCTCTCGATCAGATTGAGAAAGGAGCTCTTGAGCAGATCTTCGAAAATCTTGCCGATGAGCGGCTGCTCAAAATGGCGATCATGCCGGATGTCCATAAGGGGTACGATCTCCCGATCGGTGGGGTAGCGCTGGTCGACCGGCATGTTTCACCAAGTTATGTCGGATACGATATCGGCTGCGGAATGTGTGCAATAAATACCGGTATCCAGGCAACCGAATTATTTCCTGATCAGCGATCGAAACAGGAGCTGTTCAGCCGGATTCTCAAGCAGATTCCGGTCGGACTCGGCGGCCGACGTGACAAAGCTCCATTTCCGGCATTTGAGTCGGAAGTCAACGACCCTGCGTTTGTTGGCCGGGTCAATAAAGGGGTACAGACGCAAATCGGAACACTGGGGAGCGGCAACCACTTTATCGAAATTTCAAACGGGAGCGACGGACTCTGCTGGATCACGATCCATTCCGGTTCACGCAACGTCGGCCATACCGTCGGCTCCTGGTACATGCAAAAAACCAAAAAGCTGAACGATAAATTTCTTTCTATTGAAAGCCGTCTCGGGCAGTTATACCTGAACGATATGGATTACTGCCTCGAATTTGCTCTGGAAAATCGCCGCCGGATGATCACCGATCTCCTCAGAATCATGGAGATTTCTGATCACGAGATCAAACGCCTTCTAAAAGATGTAATGATCAACGAAAATCACAATCATGCGATTGTGCGTAGTGATGGGACAGTTTTGCACCGAAAGGGAGCAACCCCGGCAGACAAAGGGCAGCTCGGCATCATACCAGCCAATATGCGCGACGGTATCTATATGACAGAGGGGCTTGGCAACGAGACTTATCTCTCTTCAGCATCGCACGGTGCCGGTCGGGTGATGAGCCGCAAGGAGGCAAATCGCACAATCAGGCTCGATGATTTCAAAAAGACAATGCAGGGGATTATTGCCCGCGTCGACAAAGGGACTATCGACGAAGCACCGTTCGCTTACAAGGAGATCCATAAGGTCATTGCCGCTCAGGAAGGGATAGTCATCAAGGTTCTGAACTATCTGCAACCGTTGATTAACATCAAAGGATAGACTGACACCCTTGACAAATCAGCTCTGCGTCACTATTTTCAGCTAGAAAATTGGCTTACCACAAAAGAAATCAAAAAGAGGACAGACATGGCTAAGAAAAAATCGACAGTAGAAAAAGGCGCTATCTCCATTCACACCGAAAACATCTTTCCGATCATTAAAAAATGGCTCTACAGCGACAAGGAAATTTTTCTGCGCGAGCTGGTCAGTAACGGTGTCGACGCGATCCATAAACTTCAGCACATCAATCTGGTTGAAGGGCTGAAAATCTCCGACGAATACAAAATTGATATCACCCTGAACAAAGAAGCCGGAACCTTGTCGATTATCGACAACGGTATCGGCATGACCATGGACGAGGTCCGTAACTACATCAACCAGATCGCCTTCTCCTCAGCAGAAGAGTTTCTGGAAAAATACAAGACCGATGACAAAGAGAATCAGATCATCGGTCACTTTGGTCTCGGCTTTTACAGCTCATTTATGGTCGCCAGCAAGGTTGAGATCAAAACTCTCTCCTATCAGAAAGAGGCAAAAGGGGCGCATTGGGTTTGTGATGGGAGCACCAGTTACGAACTCGAAGAATTCGATAAAAAAGAACGCGGCACCGAAATCATTCTGCATCTCAGCGATGATGAAAAGGAATTCCTCGAAGTCAGCCGGCTGCGTGGAGTCCTGACCAAATACTGCAATTTCCTGCCGGTTTCCATCACCCTCGAAGGAGAAGTGGTTAACGATCGCAATCCGCTCTGGACCAAATCCCCGAGTGAAGTGACGGACGAAGAGTATAAGGAGTTTTACAAAAAGCTCTACCCCTTCTCCGAAGAGCCGCTTTTCTGGATTCATCTGAATATCGACTTTCCGTTCAATCTCAAAGGGATTGTCTATTTTCCCCGTCTCACCAATGAGTTCGACGTCACCAAGAGTCATATCAAACTGTTCTGCAATCAGGTTTTCGTCTCCGACAACTGCCCGGAACTGATTCCGGAATTTCTGACTCCGCTGCAGGGTTGTCTCGACGCTCCTGATCTGCCGTTAAACGTTTCACGTTCCTATCTGCAGAATGAACCGCAGGTGCGAAAAATCAACGAAGTCCTTTCAAGTCGGGTAGCGGCAAAAATTGTTGATTTGTCAAAAAAGGACAAAGAGGCCTATACAGCGATCTGGGATGATATTCATACCTTTGTTAAATACGGTATCCTGCGCGATGAAAAATTTTACGACAAGGTCAAGGATCACGTTCTCTATCGTTCTACCGGTGAGATGCGTCACACCACGCTCAATGACTATCTGGAACGGGCCAAAGCGACGCATGAAAACACAATATACTATGCCAACGACGAAGCCGGACAATCGACCTATCTGAAAATTTTCAAAGGCCAGGGGAATGAGGTAGTCATCCTCGATCACATGATCGACAACCATTTTGTCTCATTTCTTGAAATGAAAAATAACACCCTCAAATTCCAGAGGGTCGATGCCGATCTGACCCAGAATATTCTCGAAGAGGGGAAGAGCGCCGAACAGGTGGAAGGGAGTGACGAGAAGAGCCGCAGTGATCAGATGAAGCTGCTCTTCGAAGGTCGCCTGAAAGAGAAGGAACAGCTGACCATCCGGGTTGAAAGTCTCAAAGACGCTTCCGTTCCGGCAATGATCCTCCTCTCCGAGCAGTCACGCCGTTTTAAAGAGATGACCAAGATGATGGGGCAGAGCGGCATGGGGATGGAGATGCCCGATGAACAGACTCTGGTCGTCAATCTTGCCAATCCGGTGATCAAGAATCTCGCTGATCTTCAAACCTCGGGAAAAACAGCCGATGCAGAAGTGATCGCCGATCAGGTCTGTGATCTGGCCCGCCTCGCCCATCAGGGGTTCAGTCGCGAGCAGATGGAGACATTTCTTGAGCGGAGCAACAAAATTCTGGAGATGGTCGGCAAAGAGTGATTGACAGCAGAGATCATTGACAAAAAGCCGTCTCTCTTACAGAGGCGGCTTTTTTGATAAAGATATGCAAAATGAAGGATGGATCCTTCGAGAGTATTATCGGCATGACACAACCTTGAACCGTCGGGTCCCGGCCCGACAGCCGGGTTCATTTTCTTTGGAGCCGCAAAGAA
>JACUTX010000246.1 GCA_014859615.1 Desulfuromonadales bacterium
CTCTATACCATGGGGAATATGAACGGGGGGGGGGAATGAGCAAGGTCGGCTTTATATTCGAATGCGGGCCGCAAGGAGCGGACAAACAGGTTTGTGAATATCTGGCCAAGCAAGTTAATGCGGGGATTATCCCCGTGTCGCGCACACTCGATGACAAGACCAGTTTACTACGTGAAGCCGGAAATGTTGCCGCCGCACTTTTTGAAGATGGTTGCGAAAGGGTGCTGATTATTTGGGATTTGCGTCCGGCATGGCCTGACATGAAGGAGAAGCCTTGCCGTAAGGCAGAGTGTGACTCTATCCTGGCCGCGGTGGCCCAAGCAGGTGTCGCTGGACGACCAGTATATTTAATTTGTGTTGAGCAAGAGCTGGAGAGTTGGCTGTTGGCGGATGAGACGAAGATTGCTGCGTATCTTTCAACGCCTGCCCATGCTTACACCGTTAAGTCCACAAAGAAGCCAGACCGTGTCCCTAACCCCAAATCAGTTATGATGAAACACTTTAAAACCGCGAGGGGGACGAAATACGAAGATCGGATTCATGCGATTAAGATCATCTCTTCGGGGGATATAAATTTGAGGAAATTGCGACGGTCACCAACTTTTGTACGCTTTTCTGAAAAATTAAGCTGTTAGTGGTCTGCCAAATGAACAAAAGTGATTTTCGATCAACCTGTTCGTCAGCGCCAAACGGGAGACTCGGAATTCGGTTAGATATTTCTTGCCATCGGCGGCATGTAATTTCAGTCGGTGACAATTTGTCACCGACTGATTTCCTTCCTGAGCTAATCGCTGTTTAAGTTTATTCCAGTACTTTCGAGCGGCCTGATAATCGTCCTTCTGAGTCAGTACACGCACGATGTCAACGACTGAAAACCACCAGGTTTCCTTGTCTTCGTCGTAAACGCGGCGAATCTGAAACTCTTCAAATAATGTCATATCCGTCTTCACTTGGCTTCCTCCCTTGCATACAAGGCCAACGTCTTGACCCGATCAACATAGCATTCAATACCATAGAGATTATCTTTTTTGGCCTCGGTAACGAGAAGTTCCAGCGAAGCGGCTGGTTGGGGAACGGTGGAGCCGTGGTGTGATGATTTGACTGGTTTTCCCCTGAGGGTAAACCCTCCGCTGCTCGTTTATCGGTTCCCTCCCATGTCCACACGATATAACTTGCCGATGAAAATATGCTTAATTCGCTGAAAGCGTCAACCATAAACTCTTTTTCTTAGGACTCTTCTTTGAACCTTTTGCAAAAGTCTCTTTACGTCATTCCCGAAGTGATTTTGATCGGGAATCCAGTTTTTTAACTGGTTGAAGGAGGAAATGCTCCCGGTGCTCCATGGCCGCGACCTCAGGGAAAGGATAAATTCAAAAAAAGCGAACTGGGCCTGATTTTATAAAAAGAGAAATTCCCCATTTACGAATGGACAGAATAAAGGAAAAGGATTAAACCGCACGACAAAAGAGCTTTAAGCGTGATTTAATATGCAGCCGTCTGGCTGCGCGACTATTTGTCTAAAGACTCGTTGGGCGCAGGCAATAGCTTTAAGATCGCATCGCGCAGTAGAGAACGGCTGGACCGTTACGTTTTGTAAATGCAACAGGGAGGGGCCCATGCATTGGTGGTCGGGTCAAGACAAGAGGTGAAGAGATGCAGCAAATTGTATTGATTGTTCTGGCGGGGTTGTTATGCATGACAACCTCTGCGTTCGCTTCGGGGTTCGGTATTTTTGTACAAGGAGCCGAAGGGCTCGGTCAGGGGAATGCGGTCACTGCCCATGCGGCCGGAGCCTCTACCGTTTACTTCAATCCCGCCCTGATGACGCAGCTGAAGAACCGGTCCGGGTTAGAGATCGGGACCACGATGGTGAAATCAAGGCGGTCATTTACCTCGGATTCGACCGGACTGACAACAAATGGCGAAGAGAGTCGCTATTTTCCCTCTTCCTTCTATTATTACAGTCAAATTCCTGATTTTGAAGATGTGTGGTTCGGTTTTGCGATGAATTCTACCTTCGGGCTCGGAACCGACTGGCCGACCAGTTGGGAAGGGCGCTATATCGCTACCAAAAATGAAGTGACGACGTTTAATCTCAATCCTGATATCGCTTGGAAAATGGGCGAGAAATGGTCTGCGGCGATCGGTCTTGACCTCCTCTATTTCAAAATTAATTCCAATCGAGTTGTCCCTGCGGCACTGCTGATTCCGGGTGAAGCAGATCCATATCAACAGGCAAAAGGAGATACATGGGCCTCTGGCTTTAATGCCGCGCTCGCCTGGCAGCCGATTGATCAACTCGGATTGGGGCTAGCGTATCGCTCAAAATTCGACATCAATCTTGATGCGAAAGAGCTGGACATCACCTTTACCAACGTCTCTCCGGCACTTGCACTTTTTATTCAAAACACCCAAGGCGCTACGAAATTCACCCTGCCGCAACAGCTGACTCTCGGCGTGGCTTACGATTTAACTGCAGAATTGACTCTGGAGGCGGGTGCCCGTTGGGAAGATTGGTCACAATACAAAAATACGGTCGTCTTTTTCACGACTCCGGTTGCCGGACAGAAATCGGACACGGTTCTGCGTGATTGGGAGTCAACCTGGGCCTTCAACCTGGGGGGTCAGTATCGCATCACATCAGAGTGGTCGATCACAGCTGGCATCCTCTATTCCGAAAGCTGTGTCCCGGATACGACATTTGATCCCTCAATTCCGGACACAGACGCCTACCTTTATACGATCGGGGGGGGTTACGAGGGGGCGCAATGGTCTTTTGATTTTGCTTATGGATTACAAGATCACAAAGACCACAATAAGAACAATTCAATCAATCTGCCGTCTCTTTTGTTGAATCAACCGGCTAACGGAAAATACGAGAACACGATTCATCTAGTCGCTGCTTCGGTCGGTTACAACTTCTAATGTCTCCCCTTTGGCGACTGCCGGTCATGATCGCTCAAGAAATAACCGGTCTGATCATTTGTCCGCATCGCATGAATCTCTCGCTGCTGCGGGGCGGCGCCGGGAGATGATTTATGTTTATGTCCTGCAGAGAGGGGGAGTGATATAATCTGCAACATGAAAAAACTCCACACCTTTTCCCCCTGGGAAAGATCCCAAGCTGTACTGCTCAAGGAGATTCTCAAGGGCGAGGGGATCGATTGTCTCCTGAAAAACGATCAGTTGCTTGCCGGCATGGGAGAGATCCCGTTTACCGAATGCTACCCGGAGCTCTGGCTGATCGATGATGAGGTCTACCCCAGGGCGAGACTGTTCCTCGATCACTGGCTGAAAAACGAACCGGCCGGGGATGGGGCGTGGGTCTGCCCAAACTGCAAAGAAGAGCTGGAGGAACAGTTCGGTGCCTGCTGGTCTTGCGGAAGTGAGCGGCCGTCTGTTTAAGGGAGGCGGAAATCATCCCCGGCATACTGAATATTGGCGGGGTCGTCACTGCGGGGTGGAGCAACAGCATGCACCCCGTGGCACGCTGGGCAGACGGCAACAAACGTTTCGAGTCGAAACCCGGCACCGCACCCCTGACAGATCGTCTCCAGGCCACCGCCTGCGAGCGGTTGATCACGCAACCCGCCGCCGTGGGCATTATAAACAAACTCCACCAGCTCCCGCCCTTCTGAAAAAGGGCCAGATCCTGCTCCATGACCTGAACAACATCCCATAAATATCTCCTGTCATCGTCTCTGTTCTGAAATCTACCGCATCGACTCTGCTCCCGCTATGACTCAAGTCAATAAATTCAGACTTTCCGGGCTGATTAAT
>JACUTX010000247.1 GCA_014859615.1 Desulfuromonadales bacterium
CCGGATCGGGATAATCATCAGATTTTCCTGGAACCTGAAGGGTTGCATAGTGCCGAAATCTACCCGAATGGCGTCTCCACCTCTCTCCCTCCTGATGTGCAGTTGGCTTTTTTGCGTACCATACTAGGGTTGGAAGCGGTTGAAATAATGCGTCCTGGGTATGCGATTGAATATGATTATGTCGATCCTTTGCAATTGTACCCCTCTCTGGAGACCAAGATGGTTGGTGGTCTGTTTCATGCTGGCCAGATCAATGGTACTTCGGGGTATGAGGAGGCTGCTGCACAAGGTTTGATGGCAGGGGTTAATGCCGCACGACAGGTTAAAGGGGAACAACCTTTGGTTATTGGTCGTGATCAGGGGTATATTGGTGTGCTGATCGATGATCTAGTGACTCGCGGTACTGTTGAGCCATACCGAATGTTTACTTCGCGAGCAGAATATCGTCTTTTATTACGTGAGGATAATGCTGATTTACGACTCAGTGAAATAGGTTGGCAGGCCGGGTTGTTAACAGAGGAACGTTGGCAACGGTATCAGCTGAAGGTTGAGGCTTTGAATGTTGGACGTGAGCGACTAAGGGGGGTTCGTGTGAGTCCGAAAGATACCCAGGTCCTGAACCAGCTTAATCTTGGTGATCTGAAGAATGGTGCTACAATCGAGGAGTTGTTGCGTCGCCCCGATTATGGGATCACTGATCTTCTTTTTTTGGATCCTGTTTTGGCAGGATTGGATCTGACGGTTCTTGAGCAGTTGGAGATTTCAGTTAAATATGCCGGATATATCGAGCGTCAACAAGAACAGGTTGAGCGCTTCCGCCGGCTTGAGGAGGTTTTGATCCCGACCGGATTTACTTTCGCACAGTTGCCCGGCCTCTCCAGGGAGGTTCAGGAGAAACTTGAGAGCGGACAACCTCGCACGTTAGGACAAGCGTCGCGTATTCCTGGGGTGACTCCTGCGGCGATCGCTATTCTTTCTATTCTTGTGAGGCGTTGAATCGGTGCTGGTAAGGAGATTGAATTATCAACTAGCTTTACTTGGTGTTCAACTTGATCTAGCTATTATAGAATCAGAAGTCGATTTTCTTCTGGAGTTGCTACGCTGGAACAAGACGTATAATTTAACGGCTATAACAGATCCCGAAGAGGGGATTGAAAGGCATTTGGTCGATTCGTTAACTCTTTTCCCTTATCTGGATGGAGCTGCTTCTCTTCTTGATATCGGCTCAGGGGGTGGTTTTCCTGGAATACCGTTACAAATTGCTTCCCCGGCATTACGGGTTGTCTCTGTCGATGCTGTTGCTAAAAAGATCGATTTTCAACGTCATATTGTTCGGCGGTTCAAGTTGTCCAATTTCACCCCCTGGCATGGACGAATCGAACAGTTGTTGAAGTTGCCCTGTGCTGTTGAAGGGTTCGACTTGGTTGTTGCACGCGCTTTTTCTTCCTTGTATGCTCTGCTTGAACTGGCGCTCCCCTATGTGAAACCAGGTGGGCGCATCGTCGCTATGAAGGGACCTGAGGGGGGGCGGGAGCTGGTTGAGGTTGGTAAATGGTTGACTGAAAATGATTTATATTGTAGTCAGCAGATTTTTCTTACTCTCCCCGGGTCTGGTGCCTGTCGTTCTTTACTGTTTTTTGCCCGTAAACCACAAAAAGCCGATCTGTAAATAAAACCTATTGTGGTCTCTGCCTTTGTGTACCATGAAACAGTTTTTTGCCTTTTCACTATAAACGGTTTGTGTTAGTGTTGCGGGTCGCAGAGATAGACCTGAATACGAGGATAGACATGGCTGAAATCATAGCAATCGCCAACCAGAAGGGTGGTGTTGGTAAAACAACGACTACTGTAAATCTGGCGGCCTCTCTGGCTGTGGCCGAAAAGAAGACACTTCTGGTCGATATGGATCCACAGGCTAATGCCTGTAGCGGGATCGGTGTTGATAAACAAAATGTCGCGTTAACGATCTATCATGCCTTGCTCGGCGAAGCAGAGGTACGTGAAGTCATTATCTCTTCCCGGATGCCGCATCTCGACATTCTCCCGGCAAACACAGATTTGACCGGTGCCGAGATTGAACTGGTTTCGGCCTTTTCTCGGGAAAATAAACTCAAATTAGTGCTGGAGGCAGTCCGGTCTGACTATGATTATATTCTGATCGATTGCCCCCCTTCTCTCGGCCTTTTGACTGTGAATTCATTAACGGCTGCAACTTCAGTTCTGATACCGCTGCAATGTGAGTTTTTCGCCATGGAGGGGATGACTCAGTTGATGAAGACCATTCAGTTGATTCAGCGCGAGCTCAATCCTTCGTTATCCTTGTTGGGGATATTATTGACCATGTTTGATGGCCGTAATAACCTTTCACACCAGGTTGCCGACGAGATTCGCAGCCATTTTAAAGGGAAAGTGTTTCAAACCGTAATTCCCAGAAATGTTCGTTTGTCGGAAGCCCCGAGCCATGGACTTCCAGTGTTGATGTATGATATCGCATCGCGCGGGGCTGAGGCCTATCTTGAACTTGCCCAGGAAGTAATTAAACTAAGGATAGAATAGATGGCGAAACGTCCTGCTCTCGGTAAAGGGATAGGAGCCCTGCTCGATTCGGCCACCCCGGAGAGAAATCATAAATTTTTTCAGTGTCCAATAGAAGAGTTGCGCCCGCACAGTAATCAGCCACGCAAGTCTTTTGATGACGATAAGCTTCAGGAGTTGGCCGCCTCTATTCGTGAAAAAGGGGTGATTCAGCCACTCGTTGTCCGTAAGGTAGCGGATCACTACCAGATTATTGCCGGAGAAAGGCGCTGGCGTGCCGCCCAGAAAGCCGGTCTGCATGAGGTTCCTGTTGTTATTCAGGATGTCTCGGAGGATTGGGCGCTTGAAATTGCCTTGATTGAAAATATTCAGCGGGAGGATCTTAACGCCATAGAAGAGGCGATTGCCTATCAATACCTGATCAAGAGTTTTGATCTGACTCAGGAAGAGGTCGCCAAGCGGGTTGGCAAGGAGCGGTCAACAATAGCGAATGCCCTGCGATTGTTGCGTCTCCCCGAGGCGATACAAAGTGATGTTGTCGCGGGCAAGTTGAGTATGGGGCATGCTCGGGCACTGCTCGCACTCGAAGATGATAAGCAGATGATGCAACTCCAATCCCGGATTATTAAAGCAGGTCTCTCAGTTCGTGAGACCGAGGCTTTGGTGAAAAACAGTAAAAATGAAGGGGTTGTAAAGTCTGACAAGAAAAAGATACATATCGACCCGGAACTGCAGCATCTGACCGGGGAGCTACAGAGGGCACTTGGAACCCAGGTGCGCATTAGCCCCAAAGGTCGGGGGGGGAAAATCGAGATCACGTATTTTGCGGCTGAAGATCTCGACCGGTTATTGGAACGACTCGGAATATGTTAAATATTGTTAATTATTTCAAATAAACAGGGCTTCATTAAAGTCAAGGAAGGAAAAGAACCGATGCGTAAAGAGACCCCCCTGGAAAAAAGTGAGATCAAGGCGTTTCTTGGACCTGGGAGTAAATTTGAAGGGAAACTTTTCTTTGATGAAATCGTCCGACTTGACGGGTTTTTCAAGGGCGAAATTAACTCACGAGATACTTTAATTGTTGGTGAAACAGCTGACGTTGAAGGTGATATTGAAGTTGGAACCTTTATTCTCAGTGGTCGATTCAAGGGGAATATCAAGGCGACGACCCGGGTTGAGTTGCGCCGTCCCGCACAAAT
>JACUTX010000248.1 GCA_014859615.1 Desulfuromonadales bacterium
CCGGTCTGTACGAAAAGTCGGAGCGCAAGCGGGAGACCTACCGGGGGATGATGGATCTGCTCCTCAAGTAGGTCGATTTGCCGTATGTGACGGATTGCGCCAATTAGTTGACAAATTTTGTCAGTACATGTATTAATTTTTGTGGCAGCTGATCAGTATTGCCGGGAGCGATCAATTTTTCTTCTCTTTAACCGATTGAATTCAGTAGATAATATAGATTTGGATGGCCAGCTTCTATCTATTGGCTCGGTTTATGCTGCAAATTACGCATCCCGAAGAGGCAAACCACGGGTAACCGTGGGACGCAAAGTTACCTGTCCTGCTCGTCAGGATCGAGGGGCCGACGAAGTGCTCAACAGCTTTTTTATAAAAGGCCTGTTCCCCTTGTGGCGCCAGGCCTTTTTGCTGTGGAGAAGTGAATCAGATTTGTTGATTGTCAAAAAACGGGAGGGTCCCCGGTTGACTAACCTTGAAAGGAGCAAAAAAATGAAGAAATTGCTGGTTTTATCACTGGTTCTGGTTTGGATGGTTTTAAGTGGTCCGGCACTGGCTGCCGATACGTTGACCTGCTGGTTTCCGCCGGGATCCAAGGATGTTGCAGCGAAAACGATTACTGATGCACTGAGTGCCAACAGCGGATTGACCATAATTCCACAGGTCGCCAAGAGCTACCCGGAAATTCTTGCAGCTTTTTCGACCAGCAAGCCGCAGCTGGTATATGTTGGTTCCTTTGTACAGTCAATTATCAATTCGCGCAAACTGGGGACACCGCTGGTGCAGAACGCAAATGGGAAAGAGATGTACTCAGGCATCCTGATCTACCCTGCCGGCCAGGAGCCGGAAGCAATTCTAAAAGCGAGCCCCGCGCAGATTGCCTTCGCCATCGGTGCCACTTCCGGGGAATCGACCGCCAAGGCGGCTACCGCTGGCAAAGCGGCGCTTGGAGCTGCCAATCATGGCGCAGCGGTCAAGGCGGTGCAGGACGGCAAGGCCAAGGGAGCTGTGGTTAAGGATTGGTGGTGGCTGGCCAACGAGAGTCAATACAGCGGCTTGAAGAGTTACCGGATCCCCGGTCTCTCCGAGCAACGCAATCCGGATAACGTGCTGACCGCCTCCAAGGCGGTGTCGGCTGAAGATATCGATAAAATTACCTTGGCGGCGCTTTCCAGTTCGGCCGCTTTTGGCGATAAGTCGGTAGTTGTGCCGTTTGATGCCAGTCAGCTCACTTTTTCTCTCGGCTTGATGAAAAAGGGGACGATCGATCCCTTGACTTACAGCTGGTAGGGGCTGCTGGCTGGCGCATAAACTGCGGGCGGACCCGCAAAAAAGGCGGGTCTGTTCCGAGAAAAAAGGGAAATATCATGAAACTTGCCGCGAAACTGGGATTTGGGTTTGGATTGGTGCTGGCACTACTGGTTGTCGTCGGCTTGATTGGTATCAGTCAGCTGCGTTCAGTTAACAATGGCTATCGGGTCGATGTGGCACAGGCGACAGAACTCAGATATCAGGCGGCGCATCTGGAGAAAAATCTGTTGGAGGTCCGACGCAGCGAAAAGGACCTCATCGCCCGACAGGACATCACTTTTCTTGATCGCGGTAACAACTATATCGATGCAGTAGGGATTGTTCTTGATACTCTGGGGACGTTATCCGTTGACGCGACACTGGCTCAAAAAGTCGAAGAGGCGCGGCAGGCGATGGCGGTCTATCGGGAGGGGTTTGTCGTGCTCGCCACCACCTTTCAGGAAGTTGGTCAGGCCGACGACCAGGGGCTCAAAGGGACCGTTGGTCGAGTCGTCAAGGCACTGCAGATGTTCCTGCGGCTCAAGCGTGTCGAAGTGCCGGATGGTCAGATCATGGTTTTGACCATGCGTCAGGAGGAGAAAGACTACCTGCGGAGCAATGATCTTGCAGCGGTGCAGCGGTTTAACGAGATCTACACCAATCTGGCTTCGGAAGTGGAGTCCGCGGCGCTCTCGGCGACCGAGAAATCGATTATAAACGGCTACCTGCGCGGCTACCGTACAACCTTTGAGGAGATGGTGGCCAAGAACGAAAATCTGCAGGGGATGCTCAAAGATATGAACAATCAGGCCGACCGCATTATCACCATCGGTGGTGAAATTGCGCAAATGGCCGAGGAGGCATCGATAACGCAGACGGCAGAGATTTCGGCGTCGGCGAACCGGTCGGAGCGGGTGGTTGGCATCATGGTTATCGTCAGCATCGTCATTGGCGCGCTCTTTGCCCGCTTCTTCGCCCGGTCGATCACCGTCCCGGTGCGGATGGGAGTGGCGATGGCTGAGGAGGTCGCTGCCGGCCTGTTTAATCGTCGACTCAACCTTGAACGGAGCGATGAGATCGGCCACCTGGCCAATTCTCTCGATGCTATGGCTATATCGCTCGGGCAGACGGCGGATGTTGCGACCAGAATTGCTGAAGGTGATCTCAGCGTTAAGGTGACTCCGGCCTCAGATCAGGATCAGCTGGGGAATGCAATAAAGAAAATGGTCGGTTCGCTGGTCGAGGTGATCAGCAATGTTCGCCTGGCAGCCGACAACGTCAATTCAGGCAGCCAGGCGATGAGTACCTCTTCTGAGGAGATGTCACAAGGGGCGAGTGAACAGGCGGCCAGTTCGGAAGAGGCGTCGAGCAGCATCGAGCAGATGACCGCTAACATCCGCCAGAACGCCGACAATGCCATGGAGACCGAGAAGATCGCGGTCAAAGCGGCCGGTGATGCCCGTCAGGGCGGAGAGGCGGTCGACAACACGGTGCAGGCGATGAAGCAGATTGCGGCCAAGATCATGATCATTGAGGAGATCGCCCGGCAGACCAATCTTCTGGCTCTCAACGCGGCGATTGAAGCGGCGCGGGCCGGTGAGCACGGCAGGGGGTTTGCGGTGGTCGCCGCCGAGGTGCGCAAGCTCGCGGAGCGCAGCCAGTTGGCGGCGGTAGAGATCGGCAGCCTGTCGGCTACCAGCGTTGAGGTCGCCGAGACCGCCGGGGCGCTGTTGCAGGTGATTGTTCCGAACATTGAACGTACCGCCGAACTGGTACAGGAGATTGCTGCAGCGAGTCGTGAGCAGGATGCCGGTGCCGAGCAGATTTCGCGAGCGATCCAGCAACTCGATCAAGTTATCCAGCAGAACGCCTCGATTTCGGAGGAGATGGCATCAACCTCCGAGGAGCTCTCCAGCCAGTCGGAACAGTTACAGCACCTCATCGCTTATTTCAGGCTCGACGGCCAGACGCCTCTGGCACCACCTGCCTCCATGCAAAACAAAAAAGTGCAACCAGCGTTACCGCCAGGTGAACAGAAGGTGAGAAAAAAGGCTGAACATAGCGTCAAACTCGGTCTGGATGGTCGTTCTGACAAACTGGATGATGATTACGAGCGCTATTGAAGTAAAAAGATCAGATGGTGGCTCTTGACCGCAAGCAACGAAATGACCTTGTATCTCGCCATCGCATTTGGTGAGGATCTGTTTGCTATTGATAGCAATCGGGTGTTTGCTGCGCCGGTGCTGAGCCTGACTGAAGCAGACGATGCGGTTTAGCGTGCAATTTCATCTGCTGCAGGTTGAAAAAAGTAAGTAAAGCTGTCGACTTTTTTGGTCGAGGTCCGTTCAGGTTTTTGCGACAATTTGTTAAGAGCGTTGCACGGCTGTGGCCGGGACGAGCATCCCTTCGGCAATCGCAAATTTAACCACTTCACTCCCCGAA
>JACUTX010000020.1 GCA_014859615.1 Desulfuromonadales bacterium
CTGGCGGGGTCGAATTATTGATCATCACCCTCGAGAGCAAAAAAACCGTTGTCAACATGCGCCTGAAAAATAGTGTCGACCGATTCGCGGATCTGCTGTTCAATCTGTTGAAATTGGTTGAGCAACATCTTTGCCTGAGTGGTCAATTCGGTGGCGCCGCCGGCGTTGCCGCCGGTACGGCGGTGAAACAGAGGGAATGGAGCAATTCTTTCCATTTGCTGTACTTGCGCCCAGACCTTACGATAGGCAATACCAAGTTCTTTGGCCGCGGCGCTTAGTGAGCCATGTTTATCAATCGCCATCAGCAGCCGTTCGCGGCCATTACCGATCAGTGCGTCACCCTCGATCTCAAACCAGATTTTACAGCGAATCTGTGGTGTGCTCATTTGAGAAATTTATCCTCGATAAAGTCGACCAGCGAGAGATACGAACCAAACGGAAAATACGGGACATCGAGATCGCGTTCGGCATCGCCGACAACAGCAATCAGGGTCGGGTCATGCCGCTCTCCGCGGCAGATCATCTCCCGATTCAGTTCTTTACGAAAAACCTCTATTTTCGGGAGGGGGCTCTGTTTGAATCCTTCGGTGAGGACGATGTCGACTTCCCCCTGAAAGGGGCGCAAAACTTGCTCAAGGGTCGGTGGAGATTGGTGCTGTTGAATTACGGCCGATTTATCACTTGAGCTGATGGCTGTTATGGCGGCTCCAGCTCGATTGAAACGCCAGGAGTCTTTGCCGGGATGATCGATGTCAAAATGGTGCGCATCATGTTTTAGAGCGCCTACGGTCCAGCCGCGTCGCGTCAGTTCGGCAATCAGTTTTTCGATCAGGGTCGTTTTGCCGGTGCCGCTATGAGCGACGAAAGTAAGAATCGGGGTCGGAGTATTGAGACGCTGCAGCTCATCGGGCTTGTTCAGGTTGCGTAGCGCCCGTCTCCATCCGCTTGGCAGGTCTGAAGGGCCGACGTAGCAAACCTTTAACTGATGCAGCAGGTTGGTCAGACGCAGGTCTTTGCATGCAATCTGCTGTTCAATAACTGGTAAAACACGTCTGTGGTAGCAACCGATCAGCGGTTCGCTGCCGCTTGAGGTCCGCGGGATAACCGCATCATAACCTCCCCTTCGTTGTAATAAAACTTTTAAAAGACGGGGAGAAGGGGCCGGGAGATCGCACGGGAGGACGCAGACCCAATCATTGGCAGCGTGTTGTAGAGCCGTGTACAGCCCCCCGAGAGAGGATCCTGGAAAGCGGTCGGCAAAAGATGGGATCGATTCCGTAGCGAGATCGCTGCGTTCACCGGCGATCAGAATATCACTGCAGAGACTGCTCAGGGCACGCACTCCGCGCGAAAACAGAGTTTCACCGGCTATCTTGAGCGATGCCTTGTCTCTTTGCATGCGCTGACTTTTCCCCCCTGCCAGAACGGCACCGGAGATCGGCTCGTTAAAATTTATTTCGTTATGCGAATTTTGCATAGCGAAAGAATGCCGTTCCTGTTATAGTTTGTCAAGTCTCATTTCATACATCGTTCTTGTTGTTCAGCATCCGTAAAAAATGTGTTGATTCAAATATCTGAATAATATTTCTTTTTAAAACTTTGTAGCGAGGAGAAAAATATGTTTGGTCTTGGCACAACGGAGATGGTGATCATTCTGGTCCTTGTACTGATTATTTTTGGTGCCGGCAAGCTGCCGCAGGTCGGTGGCGCACTCGGCAAGGGACTCAGAGAATTCAAGAGTGGTGTGACGGGTGCTGAAAAATCGTCAGAAAACAGCAACAGTGAGTCGTGACGGTCTGGAGAGAGTGAATGCACGATCAACATGGGCGCATTATCAACTATCTGCGCCTTTCAATTACCGATCGGTGTAATTTCCGCTGTCGTTACTGCATGCCGGAAACGGGTATCGAGAAGCAGGCGCATCAGCAAATTCTCCGTTATGAAGATCTGCTTCGGATTGCCCGTGTTGCCACGTCACTCGGTATCGATAGAATTCGCGTCACCGGCGGTGAACCTCTGATCCGCAGAGGAGTCGTTGCGTTTCTGAAACAGCTCTCCGTACTGCCAGGCGTGCAGGATCTGGCTCTGACCACGAATGGTATGCTCCTTGGTGAGATGGCGAAGTCGATTTTTGAGGCGGGTGTCAAGCGTGTGAATGTCAGTCTCGATTCATTAAATGAGCAGAGCTTTTCTGACATCACCCGGGGGGGGAGTCTGCAGCAGGTGCTGGACGGGATTGAAACTGCGGCGGCAGTCGGTCTGCAGATCAAACTCAATATGGTCGTTATGCGTGGGATCAATGATGATGAAATTAACGATTTCGCCCGACTCTCTCTTGACCGCCCTTGGTCGGTCCGTTTTATCGAGTATATGCCGACTATACAGGAACCTGATTGGCAAAAGAGGCTGCTGTCGGGGGATGAGGTGCTGGCGCAAATTCGTCACGAATTTAACCTGACGCCTCTTGAATCGTCCGGTCAATGTGGCCCGTCTCGCCCCTTCAAAATATCCGGTGCCATCGGGACGATAGGCATTATCACACCGATGAGCAATCATTTCTGTTCTTCCTGCAATCGATTGCGTATCACTTCTGACGGTCTGGCCAAGAGTTGTCTGCTCTCTGACGAGACTGTTGATCTGAAGCCCTATCTGCAACGGGCAGATGATTGTGATCTGCAGCAACGGATTGAAAAAATTATTTTTGCTAAACCGTCCCGGCATACGATCAATGAAGCTGGAGCAGTGCATAAACCGTTTACCATGTCGAGTATTGGAGGCTAACGTGACCGCCCAGATCGTCGCCGTCTGCATCAGTGAAAAAAAGGGGGAACGAAAAACCCCGGTTGCCTCTGTTGAATTACGCATCGAACACGGGCTGATTGGTGACGCGCATGCCGGTGACTGGCATCGTCAAGTGAGTCTGCTGGCCCATGAGAGTATCGAAAAGATGCAGGCGATGGGGCTCGACGTCGACAGTGGCGATTTTGCCGAAAACCTGACCACCAGAGGGATTGAGCTGTTCACCCTGCCGATCGGGACGCGTCTCAAGGTTGGCGTTACCCTGCTTGAGGTGACTCAGATCGGCAAGGAGTGTCATGCTCGCTGCAATATTTTTTATCAGGCAGGGGATTGCGTGATGCCGAAAGAGGGGATTTTTGCCCGGGTTATCTCCGGGGGAACCGTGCAGGCCGGAGATTCTGTTCTGATTGTCGCCTGATATTCTTTAGCACCACAGGTTAGAAAAAACGGGCCACTGTATAGATGCAGTGGCCCGTTTTATTATCTGTAGCTCGTGGTCATTTTTCGACAGTCGATCATGCCGTCCGATTCTTCTTGAACCACGATTGGTACCAGATGCCGCTTAACAGGTAGGAATAGAGCCAGGTGCCGAAGATAATAAAGATAAAGGCCTTGACGATATCCATGGAAGAGCCGTTCAGTGAAAAGCCCGGAACGTAGCCAAACAGCAGCGGACCCAAGTAGAGGAACTTGGCAAACTTGAAAGCCGAGAACGCAGTCTTCCACATGTTCGCCCCGGCGATGGTTGCTCCGGCAAAGGCGGCAATACAGACCGGTGGGGTGATGTTGGAGTCCTGGGAGAGCCAGTAGACGATCATATGGGCGGCCAGCTCGTTGACCCCCAGATGAGTCAGGGCTGGAACCGCCACCACCGCTGTAATCAGGTAGGCGGCCGTGACCGGGACCCCCATGCCGAGGACCAGGGAGGCCAATGCAATGAGTACGATGGTCATTAGCAGCGAACCGCCAGCAAGGTGGATGACGATATCGGCGAAGGTCAGAACCAGGCCGCTGTAAGTCAGGACGCCGATGATAATGCCGATGACGCCTACAGTTGCGCCGATTTTGAGGCTGCTCTCGGCACCGCTGCGGGCGGCATCCAGGAACTCCCTCGGTCCGATTCGGGTCTCTTTGCGAAAGTAGGAGATGGCAATACAGGAGATCAGGCCGATAATGGCAGCGTAACCGGGCGAGTAACCAAACAGCATGAAGACGGTAATCACGACCAGCGGCGTGGTGTAATACCACTCCGATCTGAAAATAGACCAGGCGCTGTGTTCGGATCTCTCTCCGACGATGTTTAATTTTTTGGCTTCGTAATGCACCATGACAAACACGCTGAAGAAGTACATCAAAGCCGGAAACAGGGCGACGAGCATGATTCGTGAATACGGTTCGCCGGTCAGTTCGGCCATGATGAAGCCGCCGGCCCCCATGATCGGCGGCATGAACATGCCGCCGATGGAAGCGGCCGGTTCGATCCCGCCTGCCATGTGCGGTTTGAAGCCAGCTTTTTTCATCATCGGGATCGTGAAGGAGCCGGTCGAAACGACATTGGCGATGGCGCTCCCTGAAATTGAGCCGAACAGGCCGGAGGCGATCACGGCAACCTTCCCGGGCCCGCCGATCTTGTGCCCGACTGCGGCCAGCGGGAAGTCGATGAAGAATTTCTGTGCGCCGCATTTCTCCAGAAAAGCGCCAAACAGAACAAAAAGCAGGATGTAGGTGGCGAGAACATTGGCCATGATGCCGAAAATGCCGTCACTCTTGTAGAAAATCGAAACACAAAGTTCCGGGAAACTTGCCCCGGCGTGGGAAACAAGATCCGGCATGTAGTCGCCATAGACGCCGTAAGCGAGCATAGCTATGCCGATAATGACAAAGATGCCTCCGACCACACGGCGGGCTAATTCGATACTGATCAAAACTCCGATGACCGCCATGACCATATCGAGTGTTGTTTCAGCCCCGGTACGATAATTGATAACTTCAAAATTCATAATCCAGTAACTGATGGTCACAACCGAAGCGATTATCAGGAGATAGTCGACACTCCGCATCCATAACGATTTGGATTGGTAGAGCAAAAAGACCAGAACATAGGTAACAATAACGTAGATCCCCCGGTGATATTGGGTCGAAGCCGGTGAGATAACAGCAGCGTAGGAGTAGAACAACAGGAGGATGAGCGCACAAGCGTCAAACAGAATCTGTTCAAATCGTTTCAATTCTTGGTACACGGAAAACCTCGAGTCAGTTGAAGATTAATGTTAAAGGCTCGGGGGCACGGAATAAGGAATAAATGCAGAGACAAAGTTATTCATCATTTCCTGCCACCGGGTGTGGTAAAAAGGCTGCATGCCTTAGGTTGATGCAAAATTCTGGGCAGGACATTTCGCTGTCCTGCCCAAAAATGATGGGTCGCAAGAGAAGGATCAGAGGATCCCTTTCTCTTTCCAGAACTTGATTGCGCCCGGATGCAGCGGGGTCACGATGCCCTCTACGCCGGATGCGACGGACATCGAGTTGAAGGTCTTTTTCTGCTCGATCATATGTTTCAGGCCCTCGTCAGAGTAAATCGTTGATAGAAGCTTGTAGACGACGTCATCGGGGACATCCTTGTTGGCAACCCACAAAGCTGAATCCTGGAAGGACGGCGTGTCAACATCGACCCCTTTGTAGGTGCCAGCCGGAACCGCGAGTTTGGAAAAATAGGGGTACTTCTCGTAGAAGCCGGAAGCGGTGGCATCGGCGCCGAGATCGACCAGGTCGATGTCATTGGTCTGGGCGGCCATGATGACAGCCCCTGACGGGAAGCCGGTGAAAAGCCAGAAGGCATCGAGCTGGTTGTTGCCGAAAGCGGCCGCGGCATCATTGTAGCCCATGGCGTTGCGCTCGATCTTGTCCCAGACGCCCATATGGGTGAAAAAGAGTTCGCAGTTGGCGAATGCGCCGGAGCCGGCATTGCCGACGCCAACTTTCTTGCCGACCAGGTCTTTGGTCGACTTGATGCCGGAGTCTTTACGAACAACCAGCTGGGCGGGGGCACCGTAGAGGAAAGAGACCGCCATGACGTTGGTGTACTTCTTGACATCGTTTTTCATCTTGCCGTTGGCGCCGAGATAGACATGGCCGGAGTAGACTACACCAAAATCCATGTTGCCGGAGTCGACCTTGCGCAGGTTTTCCACCGAGCCGGCCGAAGATTGGGCTTTGACGGTGAAATCGAGATTTTTGACCGGTTCATAGACCTGGATGGCGTTGGCTACGGTCTGGAAGGTGCCGCCAGCCGGGCCGCCGCCGAAAACAATACGCTCTTTGGCAAGGGCAGGAGCGGCCAGGGCAACAGCCGCCATGATCAGCAATGAAAGTACTTTGGTGAACGGTTTCATTTTTCTTCTCCTTGTTGAGGGTTGTTTTCTCATGAAAGCTAAAACAACGTTTTGTGTTTTCGTTTGTCAGCCTTATCAGCAATAGGAGTGCCAAAAGGTCAAACTGGACGAAAACAATTATAATTATTCATTCTGACAGGGCTTTTACGCCTGTCAAGCCAATTATACAGAATAGCCCGGTCTGTCGATTCATGGCTGAAATAAACCAAAAAATTGGCCAAGATGGCGAATAATAGCCATTTTACTACGTTGGTTTTGATATAACCTGGTTTGAATTCTGATTTTTAACAAGAAAGATTGACAGGTTGATGCGGTTCTTTTATCTATATTTGTCAAGGAGTTTTTATGCAGAAAGCATTATTGGCCGCCGCAAAAATTAATCCGATACTTCACGTTCTGCGTAAGCGTAGTGATGGCTATCATGATCTGGCCATGCTGATGCAGGCAGTCACGCTGTTTGACCGGATTACCCTCACCGTAAATCCGGGAAAGGGCGTTGAAGTTGTCTGTCCTGGTCTCGACCTCCCTGACGGGGCTGATAATATTGCGGCTCGCGCGGCACAGGCTTTAATGGCTGCGGCCGGGCAGTTTTTTGATGTAGAGATAGAGATAGAGAAGCGGATCCCGGTCGCTGCCGGATTGGGGGGGGGGTCGTCAGACGCCGCCACTGTCCTGATCGGGATGAATGAGATGTGCTGTTTTGGTTTTGAGCGTGAGGAACTGATGCGGATTGGGAGTCGGCTCGGCGCGGATGTCCCTTTTTTTGTTTATGGGGAGACGGCGTGGGCGACAGGGATTGGTGATCAGCTTGAACCGGTCGGTGCAATGCCGTCGGTCTGGTATGTATTGGTGAACCCGGGAATCGAGGTCTCTACGGCTTCAGTTTATGGGAATTTGGTCTTGACATCACACGTTGATCTGTCTAGACTGCGCAGGTTTCCCAAGACGATTAAGGAGCTTGCATCTTGGCTTCATAATGATCTTGAAGGCGTCACTATGATACAACATCCGGTTCTGAACGATATCAAACAGCAACTGGCAAGTCATGGCGCACTCGGAACGTTAATGTCTGGTAGTGGGCCGACGGTCTTTGGTCTCTTCTCGAATGAGGAAGCAGCTCAAACGGCGGCAGGCCTGTTCTCCAGAGAATCAGGATGGCACGCTTATGTGGTTCAGCCTCTTGATCAGATGATGTGATTGTGATGGGGCGTCGCCAAGCGGTAAGGCACCGGATTTTGATTCCGGCATTCGCAGGTTCGATTCCTGCCGCCCCAGCCAATTTTGATTCATCAGTAGAAAATAATTTTAAGTGTCCAAATTGCGCTACTTTGTTTGCGGAGCAGGTCGGGGTGCTGTCTCGATCTGCTCTACTTTCGCTTGTAAACCCCGGGAGTGGATGTGACGAAATTGAAGATTTTTTCCGGCAATGCCAATATCCCTTTGGCACAAGAAATTTGCGATATACTTCAGGTTCCGCTCGGTCAGGCGACGGTCAAGTCCTTTTCGGATGGCGAGATCATGGTCGAAATCGGAGAGAATGTTCGCGGTCGCGACGTGCATGTTATCCAGTCGACCTGCGAACCGGCCAATCATCATCTGATGGAGTTGCTGGTGATGATTGATGCGCTGAAACGTGCTTCAGCGGAAACGATCACAGCGGTTATTCCTTACTTTGGATACGCCAGACAGGATCGCAAGGTTGCTCCGCGAACTCCGATTACCAGTAAGCTGGTTGCCGATCTGTTGACGACCGCTGGTGCAAACCGGGTTCTGACGATGGATCTGCATGCCGGCCAGATTCAGGGCTTTTTCAATATTCCGGTCGATCACCTCTATTCTGCTCCCGTGTTGCTTGAAAATATGAAGGGGCGCTTTAAAAATGCTGTCGTTGTTTCGCCTGATGCCGGAGGGACAGAGCGTGCACGGGCTTTTGCCAAACGTCTTGATGCCGGGTTGGCGATTATCGATAAGCGTCGCAGTGGCCCGAATGTCTGCGAGGTGATGAATGTCATCGGTGATGTTGAAGATCGGGTCTGTGTGATTATCGACGATATGATCGACACCGCTGGCACACTCTGTCAGGCGGCCAAGGTGTTGAAAGAGAAAGGTGCGCGAACAGTTTATGCCTGCGCGTCGCATGCGGTGTTGTCCGGTCCGGCTATCGAGCGGATCAACGAAAGCTGTCTGGAGGAGGTTCTGGTGACAAACACGATCCCGACGACGAGCAAGAGTTTGAACTGCCCAAAACTCAGAACCGTATCGGTGGCCGGATTATTGGCTGAGACGATCAAGAGGATTTACAGCGCCGAATCTGTCAGTTCGTTGTTTGTGTAGATAAATAATAATTTTACGCTGCCCGGCAGCGTGGACAAAATGAAACATAACGGAGGATACACTCATGGCACAGTCGGAACTGCAAGTCACCGCACGCGAAAATATTGGCAAAGGCGCTGCCCGGACTTTGCGCCGTCAAGGCCTTGTTCCAGCAGTTGTCTATGGTAAGGGGATAGAACCCTGCACCATTACTGTTGACCCGAGGGCTCTCAAGATTGCTCTGGCAAACGAAGCAGGCCTGAATACACTGCTCACCCTTAAAGGAGACGGCGCTTTTTCGGGACGGACCGTTCTGCTTGTCGATTCTCAGGTTGACGCGATCCGGCGTGATTTGAAGCATGTTGACTTCAAGACGGTCGACTTGACCAAAGAGACCAGCGTTATGATCCCGGTCGTCACTCTTGGAACCCCTGCAGGCGAGAAACTCGGCGGGACCATGTCACTTATTCGTCATGAACTCGAAGTGCTCTGTCTGCCGACGGCCATTCCGAAATCGATTGAGATCGATGTCTCGGCGCTGCAGATTGGTGACGTTATTCATGTGCAGGATATCAAGGTGCCGGCGGGCGTTACGATTCCATTCGACGTTAACTTCACTGTCGTGACCTGTGTCGGGCACGCGGCCGAAGAGGAAGTTGAAGGCGAAGACGAAGAGTCTGGTGAATTGACTCCTGCTGCAGAATAACGCCGATCGTCTTTTGACATGAAACTGATCGCAGGTCTCGGAAATCCCGGCGAACGTTATGCTCGGACCCGTCACAATATCGGGTTTCGGGTTGTCGAACTCCTGGCAGACAGATTTGGTCTCTCGTTGAAGAAAAAGGGGTATCAGGCCTTTTACGGGACGGGCCAGTATGCTGGTCAGGAAGTTACGCTTCTGCTCCCCCAGACCTTTATGAATCTAAGTGGTGCCAGTGTCGGATCCGCCTGTCGATCCCTCAGTGTCACTCCGTCGGATTTGATTGTTGTTCATGATGACGTCGATCTCAATTTTGGCGTTATGAAGATCAAGTCGGGTGGCGGACACGGCGGGCAGAACGGGATCCGTCATATTCGCGAAGTCCTCGGCACCGGCGACTTCGTCCGGGTGAAAGTCGGTATCGGGCGTCCTGTTGGTGATAAGGACGTCGCAGGTTATGTCCTGAGTTGTTTTAAGACTGCCGAGCGTCAGCAGCTCGATACTGTTATTGCCGGTGTGGCGGATGCAGTCGAATTCATTCTCGATAAAGGTGTTCTCAGTGCGATGAATACCTTTAATAATAAAATCTTATTTTAAATAGCGAGCAGGAGAGGAAGAGACGATGGAATTACAGATGTACGCACCAATTCTGGGTGTGATCGGTTTTGTGATCGCAATTGTGCTCTACACGGTTGTCAAAGCTGAGCCGGTCGGCAATGAGCGGATGAGGGAAATTTCAGAAGATATTCATAATGGCGCGATGGCCTTCCTCGGTCGTGAATATCGGGTTCTGGCTGTCTTTATCGTCCTGGTTTTCGGGTTGATTGCCATGGGGATGAATTTTGAGACCGCCTTGTCGTTTCTTGGTGGTGCGCTCTGCTCCATGACATGCGGTTTTATCGGCATGAAAGCCGCGACTCGGGCCAATGTCCGGACAGCTGAAGCGGCCCGTCAATCGGGTCAGGCCAAAGCGCTTGAGGTCTCTTTCAATGGCGGAGCTGTTATGGGGCTGGCCGTTGCTTCTCTTGGTCTGGTCGGGGTCGGAATTGCCTACATCTTTTTTGGCGGAGATCCGGTAACCTCCAGGTATATTAACGGTTTTGCCATGGGCGCTTCGTCCATCGCTCTGTTCGCCCGTGTCGGTGGTGGTATTTATACCAAGGCGGCCGATGTCGGGGCGGATCTGGTCGGTAAAGTTGAAGCCGGTATTCCGGAAGATGATCCGCGCAACCCCGGTGTTATTGCTGACAACGTTGGCGATTGTGTTGGCGATACGGCTGGCATGGGTGCCGATATTTTTGAATCGTATGTCGGTTCGATCATCGCGACGATTGCCATCGCTGCCGCTGCCAGTCCGGAGCTGTTGATGAAGCTCGGCGGTGCTAATGTTGTGGACGTACAATCGAACGCAATGCTGCTTCCGCTCGGTCTGGTGATGATCGGTCTGCTCTTCTCATTTGTCGGTATCGGTTCAATGAAAGTCCTCAAGTCGATGGATCCGGCCAAGGCGTTGCATTACACGACTTTTGTCGCCGCTGCCGGTTTTATGGTAGCCGCCTTTTTCTTTATCGAGTATCTCAATCTGACGACCGGTGTTTTCTGGGCTATTCTGGCTGGTACTCTTGCCGGGATCGCCATCGGTCAGGTTACTGAGTACTACACAGCTTCTGGACCGGTTTTGCGTATTGCCGAGGCGAGCAAGACCGGCCCGGCAACCAATATTATCCACGGGCTGGCTGTTGGCCTTGAGTCGACGGTTGTGCCGATCCTGATCATCTGTGTGGCTATTTTTATCGCCGATCATTTTGCGGGTCTGTACGGTATCGGTATTGCGGCTGTCGGCATGCTGGCGACTGTCGGTGTCACAATGACGGTTGATGCTTACGGTCCGATTGCTGATAATGCCGGTGGCATTTCAGAGATGGCCGGACTCGGTCCTGATGTGCGTGCCATTACCGATGGTCTCGATGCAATCGGTAATACCACGGCTGCGATCGGGAAAGGTTTCGCCATCGGGTCTGCTGCCTTGACCGCTCTGGCTCTCTTTTCTGCTTACGCGACGACCGTCGGCCTGAAGGCGATCAATCTGATTGAACCTCGCGTCGTTATCGGTCTGTTGATCGGGGGCGCCTTGCCGTTCTTTATCGGCGCCCTGACCATGACCAGTGTCGGTCGTGCTGCCGGGAAGATGGTCGACGAAATTCGCCGGCAATTCCGTGAGATTCCGGGCCTTCTCGAAGGGAAAGCAGGCGTCAAGCCTGATTCGCAGAAATGTATAGATATCTCGGCGGCGGCAGCACTCAAAGAGATGGTTCTCCCCGGCGTTGTGGCGGTTATTGCTCCGGTTGCGGTCGGCTTCATTCTCGGTAAAGAGTCTCTCGGCGGAATGCTTGCCGGTGCGACGGTTACCGGCGTCCTCCTTGCTTTGATGATGTCAAACGGAGGCGGTGCCTGGGATAATGCCAAAAAATATATTGAACAGGGTAAAGTCGCTGGTGAAAAGAAGGGTGGCGCGGCTCATGAAGCGGCTGTTATCGGCGATACTGTCGGTGATCCGTTCAAAGATACCAGCGGCCCGGCCATGAACATCCTGATCAAGCTGATGAGTGTTGTTTCGCTGGTTATTGCTCCTCTGTTGGCCTGATCGGCACGAGGATAATTTGTTCTCTTCGGTAGCCGGAGCACTCTGCTCCGGCTACCGGCGTTTTAACGTTTATGAGGTTTTTATATGGCACTGCAGTGCGGCATAGTCGGTCTTCCGAATGTCGGCAAATCGACAATTTTCAATGCCCTGACCAATGCTGGCGCCGAGTCGGCCAATTACCCATTTTGCACTATCGATCCGAATGTGGGTGTGGTTGCCGTTCCCGATACGCGTCTCGACGCTCTGGCGAAGATTGTCAAGCCGCAGCAGGTCCTCCCGACCACAATGGAGTTTCTCGACATTGCCGGTCTGGTCAGCGGTGCCAGCAAAGGTGAGGGACTCGGTAATCAGTTTCTCGGTCATATCCGTTCGGTCGATGCCATCGTTCAGGTGGTTCGCTGTTTCGAAGACGATAATGTGGTACATGTAAATGGCAAGGTTGACCCTATCGGTGATATCGATGTGATTGAGACGGAACTCGGTCTGGCGGATCTTGAGTCGATCGATAAACGAATTGTCCGGATTCAGAAACAGGCAAAAAGTGGCGACAAAGAGATGCAGTTGCTGCTGGTCACCCTCGTTAAGGTACAGGAAGCGCTTAATAACGGCATCCCTGTTCGTGGCCAGGAGTTGACGAGCGAAGAGAAAAAAATTTTGCGGGATCTTCATCTTCTTACCGCCAAACCGATACTTTTTGTGGCCAATGTCTCTGAGGATGATCTTTTAGGAGAACACCCCTTTGTCGAAATTGTGCGTAAACGGGCTGAATCCGAAGGGGCCGGAATGCTGGTACTCTGCGGAAAGATTGAGGCCGAAATCGCTGAATTGTCTGCCGACGAAAAAAAGGAGTTTCTTTCTGATCTTGGCTTTGAACAGTCTGGTCTCGATCGATTGATTCGTGAAGCTTACGCACTGCTCGGGTTGTTTACGTACTTTACGGCCGGGGTCAAGGAAGTCCGTGCCTGGACGGTCTCTAAAGGGAGCCGCGCTCCGGCTGCAGCCGGGGTGATCCACACCGATTTCGAAAAAGGGTTTATCCGGGCTGAAGTGACGGCTTACGATGACTATATCGCCTGTGGTGGGGAGTCCGGGGCAAAAGAGAAAGGGCGTCTGCGCCTTGAAGGTAAAGAGTATGTCGTGCAGGATGGTGATATCATGCATTTCAGATTTAATGTTTAAACCTTTTGCATTTAGTCATTTTTTATGTTAAAAGATTCGTTTCGCTGACAGGTCGTCGCAACCTGTTTGCTCCTTGCTCCGGAAAAGCCGGGGCTATTAACCCGTAAGGAGGTCCAATGCGTACCTACGAAACTATTTTCATTGTTCACCCCGAAGTGACGGCTGATGCCTACACGGAAACTCTCGACAAGTACAAAGGCATTCTGAACGATTTGGGTGCCGAGATGATCGCTGTCGAAGAGTGGGGAAATCGCAAACTCGCTTATCTGGTCAAAAAGCAGAAGCGTGGCAGTTTTGTTCTGTTTGCCTACAAGGGGAAGCCGGATGGAATTCGTGAACTCGAACGTCGTTTTCGCATTGATGAAAAAATCATCAAATTTATGACAGTTGTTCTTGAAGATGGATTCAAGCCGTCCGGACTCGTTATGACTCCGGTTGCTGAACCGGCAAAAGAGGCTGCTTCTGCTGTGGCTGAAGTTGCTCCCGCTGTTGAGGCTTCTGCATCGGATTCGGATGAAAAGCCGACTGCGGATGAGTTTACAGCTACAGAGACTGAAGCATAACCTGAAACTAAACAGACTATTCGGAGGAATTCGATATGGCTTTTCAACCACGTCGTCGTTTTACCCGTCGTAAGGGTTGCCGTTTTTGTATAGACAAGACCCCGATCGATTATAAAGAGATTCGGAGCCTGCGTTACTTTCTTTCAGAGCGTGGGAAAATTATCCCGCGCCGTATTTCCGGGAATTGTGCTGAGCATCAGCGCAAGGTGACCGAGGCGATCAAACGAGCACGGAACATCGCTCTGTTGCCGTTCACAGCCAGTCACCAGCTTAACAAGTAGGGGCAGAATATGCCGACGCCACCTGGAGAGAGTTCTTCCCAGAGGCTGATTGCTGCTTGTTTGGCGGCATTATTAACGGTTCTGCTGGTGAACGGGGCCGGGCAATTCGGATTTATCGGTAGTTTTATCTATCTGGTCGTTGCCGTTCCGATCGGGTATGTATTTATGCGGTTTACTTTCCTGAGTGCCATTGGCGCAGTGGCTCTTGCTGCGCTGGTCTTGTTCGGGATGTATGGGGTCTCAAACCCGCTGCTTGAATATCTGTTATTATTTGCGACACCGTCGTTACTGCTCCCATTCTTTTTACGGAGTGGCTGGCGGTGGGATCAGGCTGCAGCCTTAACCGTTGTCGTTATGATTGTTCTGGCCGGAAGTATCGCAGCGGCAATCGCACTCAATGAAGGGACAACTGTTTCGGCCTTCGCTGATCGTTATGTTCAGACGCAAATGGAACTGGTTCGTGATGCGTTAGCACCACCTCCCGATTTTTCGCCGGAACAGCAGCGTCAGCTGCGCCAATTTATCCGCGATCTGGAAGAGTGGTTACAGCAGATATATCCGGCGATTGTTGTGTTGGGGATGGCCGCTTTTGTGCTGATGCAACTCTGGTGTCTGTCGCTTCTGGCCGGTCGACACTATATTTTGCCCGGAGTCTCTTTTGTTGACTGGAAAACGCCGGAACGGTTGATCTGGGTCCTGATTGCGGCTGGAATGATTGTCTTCGCCACAGACGGCCTGATCAAACAGCTCGGGCTTAATCTGCTGATTGTGCTGTTGCTGGTCTATTATGTTCAGGGCCTGGCGATTATAACAACCCTGTTTGTCCGTAAACATGTTCCGGTATTTCTGAGAATCCCCGGCTACATGATGACACTATTTTTAAATCCGTTACCGATCATTGTCGCCGGTATCGGAGTCTTTGATCTCTGGATCGATTTCAGAAAGAAACGTATAAAAGGGAATGAACCTTTTTGACGGAGGATTGATACGATGGAAATGATTTTAACGGAAAATGTGGATGGTCTCGGTAATATTGGTGAGATAGTCAATGTGAAGCCGGGTTACGCCCGTAATTATCTTCTGCCGCGTCATTTTGCAGTTGAAGCGAATCCGCGTAATGTGAAAGAGTTCGAGCATCAGAAGCGCCAGGCTTTGCGTAAGCTCGAAATGCGGACCAAGGAAGCGGAACTGATCAAGAGGAAAATCGAGGCGATTGCCTGTGTGGTCAGCCACCGCGCCAGCGAAGATGGCAAGCTTTTCGGTAGTGTGACAAATATGGAAATTGCTGAGAAACTACTCGCTGCCGGTGTTGAGATTGATCGCAAGAAGATTGTCCTCGCTGAGCCGATCAAATCTCTGGGTCTGCATGAAGTTCCGATCAAGCTTGACGCAGGAGTTGTTGCGACTCTGAAAGTAACAGTCGAAGCTTCTGGCGAGTAAAAGCAAACTGTGGTAGCAACGGGGAACTTTTGGTTCCCCGTTGCCGTATATTTTTGAGGAATTATGGTCGAGGCTCCTTTACATCGACTGCCACCACAGAGTCTTGAAGGTGAGATGTCTGTGCTGGGCGGTATCCTGCTGGAGAATGAGGCTTTGAATAAAGCCCTTGAAATTCTTCGCCCGGAGGACTTCTACCGTGAAAGTCATCGTAAAATCTTTAAAGCTTTAATTGCCCTGTTTGAAAAGGGTGAACCTGCCGATTTAGTCACTCTTTCTGCTACATTATCTAATAATGGTGATCTGGATGCCGCCGGTGGTACCGCTTATCTGGCGACACTCGTCGATTACGTCCCGACGGCGGCTAATATTTCCTACTATGCCCGTCTGGTCAAAGAAAAATCGATTTCTCGCAGTCTGATTCTTATAGCAACCGATATTGTCACCCGTGGGTACGAAGGGGGGAAAGTCGAAGAAAATCTCGATTGGGCTGAGGCGGCTATTTTTAAAATTGCCGAACAGAAAACAACCCGTTCCTACTATTCGACCAAAGAAATTCTCAAAGATACGTTCAAGACGATTGAGAGTCTGTACGATCGCAAAGAGCATGTTACTGGCGTCCCGACCGGTTTTACCGAACTCGATCTTATGACTGCCGGGATGCAGAATGGCGACATGCTGGTCTGTGCAGGGCGCCCTTCTATGGGGAAAACGGCTTTTGCGCTTAATATAGTTGAGTACGCTGCGATTCACAGTGAGAAAAAAGTTCCGACCTTGATCTTTTCGCTGGAGATGGGGAAAGAGCAGCTGGTTCAACGTCTGCTCTGTTCGTTGTCCAAAGTTGACGCTGGGAGGCTGCGGACCGGGCATCTCGGCGATTCGGACTGGCCGAAACTGACCACGGGAGCAGGCTTGCTCTCTGAAGCCCCGATTTACATCGATGATACACCGAGTATTTCCGTCCTTGAGCTGCGCGCCAAGGCACGACGGTTAAAATCTGAAAAAAACCTTGGCCTGATCGTAATCGATTATATTCAGTTGATGCAGGGGAATAATCCCGAGAGCCGCCAGCAGGAAATTTCAGATATTTCCCGTTCGCTTAAGGCGTTGGCCAAAGAACTGAGTGTACCGGTCGTTGCCCTCTCTCAGTTGAATCGTTCTCTGGAGAGTCGTACTGACAAACGACCAATGATGTCCGATTTACGTGAATCTGGAGCGATTGAGCAGGATGCCGACGTCATCATGTTTGTCTACCGGGAGCCCGTTTACTGTGAAGATTGTAAATCCCCGGAGAAAACTTGCGATAAAGGGCATGATAAGGATGCTGAAATTGTTGTCGGCAAGCAGCGTAACGGTCCAATCGGTACGGTTCATCTCACTTTCAGGGGGGAGTTTACCCGGTTTGAAAACCAGAGTAAGCGCAAGGACGGCTATTGAAATTGTCTTTGAAAAATCCAGCTCTATCGCTCTGTGAAAAGATCACAGGGCGTTTTTTTTACGCAGATAAGTAGAGTAAGTAAATCCAGTGTACGATCGGCGGTCTGTTTCAGACCAGTCAGTCAGCTCGAACTCCGGGAACAGAGAGTCACCTGAAAACGCTCCATCTACCCAGGAGATATGCAGTCGCTCTGCCAAGGGGAGGGCCTGTCTGTATATTTCTACCCCGCCGATGCAAAAAATATCGTGACCAAAAGAGCGTGCCAGATTCACCCCTTCGGAAAAAGTCCGACAGAGTTCTATCCCTTGCGTTACGGCGAGTGAGCGGCTGATAACGATATTACGTCGTTGCGCGAGGGGCTTCCCGATACTTTGGTAAGTTGTCCTCCCCATCAGGACGGTCTTGCCGATTGTCAGTTGGCAAAACAGTTTCAGATCATGCGGAAGATTCCACGGGAGCTCCCCCTTCTCCCCGATAACCCGGTCTCTGGTCATGGCGACAATGATTTGAATCGGCGGCAAGATTGTTATCCTTTTCGGTGTGGGGCAAAATTAGTGACCGGTTTATTGCAAAATGTCTGATGTCGTATAAAATGATTAGCATAGATTAATGCAATAAACAGGGGAGCCTATGTTGATTCAGATTGTTTTCGATAACGGACAAAAAGGTCGTGTAACAGAAGAGATGCTCAGTTATCTGCTTGAAACAGGTGGTATTATCAGTTTTAAGCGTAAGAGTGGCTGGGTGCGCCCTGATCGAGATCATGTCCGGGTTAAAAAAATGTTGACCTTCAGTATACCGGAACGTCGGGCGGCAGTGAACGCCCTGCTTGAGTCTGATGCGCCGCTTCCGTTCTGTCAGGTTCATTGAATTTGTCTATTTTTACTCTGTTGAACGGATCTGTTCACCAGAAGCGACCGGCTCCGATCAGTCTCTGTGACCAGTAGCGAGAGTCGAGGTTAGCTGTGGAAACGCTTTTACTGGCCGAAGGGGCATGGATAAAATGGCCATTTTGTAAATAAATGGCAACATGGGAAACTTTCTTATCACTGATTTTGAAAAAAAGCAGATCACCCGCCTGAAGCTTGTCGAGCGGGATTTTTTTTGATTGCTGATAAAGCATTCGCGATGAACGTGGCACCTTTATTCCGATCTGAGTGTGGACGTAACGGACGAGGCCGCTACAATCGAAGCCATCAACAGAATCCCCGCCGAAACGGTACGGTGTGCCAATGAGTGTTCTGGCGATGGAAGCGATGCGCTCCCCTTCATTCGTGTTTGTAGAGACTCCTGCTTGAGGCGCAGGTCCGGTTGTGCACCCATGAAAAGCAACTAAAAACATAAAAAAACAGACGACCCCGATTTTTATTTTCCAGTCGTTCATCTGTGCGTCTCCATTGTAAACTTCGGCATTTTTCTTAAGTATTTGATGGTTCAGTCGCGTTTTAGCTTGAAGCGAATCGGAATGCGGATAACCCCCTCAGTCGATTCGCCTCCGATGCGAGCCGGTTCAAACTCCCAGCTCTCTACTCTCTTCACTGCTGCCTGGTCCAGAATGTTGTAGTCTGAACTCTGCTCCACAATAACACTCTTAACCCCGCCAGATCGATCAATCAGAACCTTGAGCCAAACTTCACCCTCCCATCTGTAGCGGAGCGCCGTTTCGGGATAATCAGGCGGGAGATTTCTGGAACGAAGTGGTGCCGCCTTGGTTGCAACAATCGGGCTCGAATCCGGTTGGGATGAACTTGCAATTTCTATCGCGAGGGGGGCGTTCTCTTTGTGAATGGTGATAGTTGGATCGATTAAATCAGTTTTTCTCATATCTTTTTCAAGGGGGATGTTTACAACCTCCTTGATTTGGGTCGCTTCAGAATTTTGATCGCGGCTCGGTTGTTTGTTGAAACGGGCCGTTTTATCTGACGGATTGCGATCCTGAATGAACTCTGAATTGAGGTGTGGAACAGAGACTATCCCTATCTCAATCAAGGACTGTTGCAAAGTTTGCGGTCTCTGCTCCGATGTCGGCCAGAGTTCAAACAGGGCAATATGAGTCGCAAGGGACAAAGCAGCAAAAAATATCAGGGAGCAATTCGTCATAATCGTAAATGCCTAAGAGGTCTGCTTCCATATCTTTTGGCTATTAGAAACGAAAAAGAGGATGAGGTCAAACTTTTCAGCGTTCTGTATATTCACTATTGAATATGAATAATTTGCAACTAACTGATTTTAAGTTGTTATTTAGAGTGTGCCTTGATATTTTATTTCTTCAAATTTTTATGAAGTGCATGAGTATTGAAAAGTATTAGAAATCGACAACGCCAAATATTGGCAAGAACGCTGAGGATAATTTTATCTCTCATCTTTTTTGCCACGGCAGGATCGGACGCGCTTGCCTTGGAGCGGGGGGGGGAGCCCCTTGCAGTCGCGTCTGAAAGCCCGGCTACTATGGTATCGAGTCTTGAACCTGTTGTTGTTATTGGCGTTGTCGAGAACAGCGCTACCGGCAAAACGAGTCTGACTTCCGAGCAGTTGTCTGTTCTGCCCATCCGGAACGATTCTCTAAACGAAGCTTTAGCAACTGTTCCCGGTGTTCAGTATAGCGATACGGAAAACGCCTCGACGACAGCCGGTGAGATCCGTCCCCCTTCCTTATCCATTTCCGGTGGCCGCATCTACCAGAACAATTTTCAGATCGACGGTTTCAGCAATAACAGCCTGCTTGATCCAGATGAAGAATCGACCAATAGTGGGACGGTTGTTCAAGGGCATCCGCAGGAGCTGTTCGTCAGCCCGCATCTGCTTGAGAGTGTGACGGTCTATGGCAGTAATGTGTCAGCCGAATACGGAAGCTTTACCGGGGGGGTGGTTGATGCCCGACTGGTTCGTCCGAAAGAAACTTTCTCAGGGAACGTATACTACCGCACCACCCGAGACCAATGGACCTCTTTTCATGTCGATCCGGCCGATCAGGAGGATTTTTCAGACTCTAACTCCGATTCGAACCAGCCCCGTTTTGCCAAGCATGATTTCGGCACACTGCTGAACCTGCCGGTGACCGGAAACTCCGGACTGGTGCTTTCTTACCAGCAGCTCCAATCGTCCATACCGCTCCTACACTTCGGCGAAACCACAACCCAGCATCGCCGCTCTGAAAACATCTTTGTCAAATACGGGGTGCGACCGGATCCCCGCAATTATGCTGAGATCAGCCTGCTCTATACCCCTTATTCGGGGAAATATTTCCGAAAAAACACAATGAACAGCGATTATACGGTGCATGGTGGCGGACTGTTGACTGCAGCGGTCTGGGAGCGACAGCTAGCTGTTGGCTTTCTGGAGGTGCGGACCGGCTATCGCCGCAGTGAAAACTCCCGTGATGCGCCACTGCATCTGTTTGGCTGGGCGCCGACCTCGACAAAACCGTGGGGCGGGACAGGTCCCAGCTACGAAGGGATGCTGGGAGACCTTGAACAGAGCCAGGAGACCTGGCAGGTCAAGGCGGATCTGACCTCGCGTACCCTCCAGTCCGGCGGGATGACGCACGTTCTTAAAACGGGCATAGACCTTGAGCATATAATCGGCACCTATGACCGCCCGGTCACTTCATGGCAGTTTTATCGATACAACAACGGCTATTTCCCCAATACGGCTCCCGTCACGGCCCCGCTCGCCGATACGGTGCCGGAGTCGTCGGTTATCTGTGATCCTGACGACATTGCCTGTATAAGCTCTGAACAATATTTCAACCGTCGCTTTGTTTTTGAGGCCGCGTCCCAGACGGTGCATATGAACCTGCTCGGGCTGTACCTGCAGGACACCATCGACTTGCGACGCCTGCAGTTCCGCCCCGGGGTGCGGGTCTCGTACGACGATTTCATGGACAATCTCGATATCGCGCCACGTCTGGCAGCCGCTTATGATCTTTTCGGAGATGGGCGAACACGACTGATCGCCGGTGTGAACCGGTACTACGGCAAAACCCTGCTTACTTACAAGTTGCGCGAAGCCATTGGTCCTTCGAACGTTCAGGAATTGAGGGGGTTGATTCTCGATCCGGACGGGAGTGGTGAGTATGTGCCGGATGACTGGAATTCTTATCTTGACGGCTCGATCGTTTACACCTATTCGTCGGCCAAGACACCGTATAAGGACGAAATAACCGCCGGTTTTGAGCAGCAGCTCTTGGGTGGTCTGCTCGCCTTTCGCTACATCAACCGCCAGGGGAGGGATGAGTTTGCTCGGGAATATGAGGTGATCTCCGGAGAGTTCAACCGGTATCGGCTTACAAATAACGGCCGGAGCAGCTATGAAGCCTATCTGGTTGACTGGGCCTGCAACTGGGAAGGGCATTACCTGGACCTGAACGTCACGTACCAGGAGTCGACCACCGGTAACGAGTCCTACACGAGTTCTTTAACTGACATTCAACTGGAACGGAAAATATGGTATAAAGGGGCGTTGATCGCCTGGGATGAACGTCCCCGCGAGAATTACAGCCGGCCCTGGGTGGCGAATCTGGTTTATTCGGGCAACTTCGGTCAGCATTTCAGTTTTATCAATATCACCAATTATCGCGGTCCCTATTTTGCGCTAAAGGATTCGAAGAAGAATGCGCCTGATGGCAATGATATTTATGAACGGGTCCGGCAGCCGGGTTCAGTCGTCTTCGACTGGATTCTATCGTGGACGGCCCCAGTCGCTGCAGAGCAATTTTTAACCATCAAGGCAGAACTTTACAATGTCTTCAATCGTAAAACTCATCTCGGTGATGCTGATGATGAATATGAACTCGGCCGACAATTCTGGGCCGGAGTAGAATACACATTCTAAAAGAGCTTTTTGTTATTGCTGTGATTCATTCAAAGTTACAGCTCCGATAAATTCTGTCTGCTCCCCATCATTTGTCAGAGTAAGATTGTAGACCCCCTGTATCGATTGCGGCGGAATTCGTAGAGTGATTGATTCAGGGTGATTTTCAAGATCGATCGGTTGTGGCAACGGGAGCAGAATC
>JACUTX010000021.1 GCA_014859615.1 Desulfuromonadales bacterium
ATCATGATAAGACGCCTCTTGGTCTCCCCCGGGGTCATTCTGCTTTGCTCACTGATCCTGTCGGGGTGTATGCAGCCGATCTTGTATGAATCCTCTCAACTTTCAACTTTTGATGCCAGACCCGAAAACATCAGACTCGAATTTGTCACGGAAAAGGGGTATCAGGTTGCATTTTATTCCCCTCCTCTGAATGCACCGGAGAGACCTCCCGCGCGTCTCAACATCCTCTATCCGGGGATCAATTCTCTCGCTCTCGATTGGTATCCGTTTCTTGTCCGGGAAGAAGATCCCGATGCAGCCTATCTTCTGATCGATTATCCCGGCAGAGGCCTTTCTGAAGGGGCTATGCGTCCCGAAGATAATTTACGCAGCACCGAAGGGGCGCTTAAAGCGCTGTCAAAAAAGTTCGGGGAGACAGAACTCGATGCAGAGTTTAATCTGCTCGGCCACTCATTCGGGACAGGGGCTGCGTTGCAGTTTGCCGAAAGGAGCAAGGTGTCGCGCATTGTGCTTGTGGCACCGTTTAATACTTTAAGAGCAGCTGTGGCTGTAAGGTCCTGGTTTCTTTCGATCATTATGCCTGATCAGATTGACAATCGAAAAATCATCAGAAAAATTTTGCAGGAAAAAGATTCACCCCGAATCTCTATTCTTCATGGCCGCCTGGATGCGACGCTGCCGGTCGCAATGGGGCGGGAACTTGCGGCGATAGATCCGGCAAGGATCGATTATTTCGAGTCTGCAAACGATGATCATGTCTCTGTTTTGACCACCCGTCGAAATCTTATTTTCAGTCTGTTAAATGGTCGCTTCGAAAAGGTTGCGGCGACACCGCAAGTTTCTGGTCTGAAAAATCAGAATTAAAGACGACTGGCTTTGTAAAGCATCTCAACTGACGGTCGATTCTGCACGGTTTTTGCTACTTCAGCCCGGCGACCAGATTGTCTGCCATGGCGTGCAGGAGAAGAAAATAACTCTCTACTCCGGCCGGTAGCCCGGTTCCGAGGGGATCGAGGATTCCGGTTCTGGCTCTGCTCCCTTCAATGACTGTTGCGACCAGCTTTGGTTCGAACTGCGGCTCGCTGAAGACGCAACGGGCCTTAAGCTCGCCGATTTTTTTGCGAATTTCGATAATTTGTTTAGCGCTCGGTTTTCGTTCCGGATTGATCGTGATCGAACCGACCGCGTTCAGGCCGTAGGCCTTTTCAAAGTAGGGGTAGGCGTCATGAAAGACGATGTAGGGGATCTGTCTGACCGGTGCCAGTTGCGCTTGCAGTTCTGCATGCAGATGGTCAAGTTTTTGCCGCAGCAGCGCGGCGTTCTGCTGATAGGTCTGTTGATGGCCCGGATCGAGTCGGCTTAGAGTCAGTTCTGTCTGCGTGACAATCTTTTTCGCCAATAACGGATCGAGCCAGAGATGCTGATTGTAAGTTATGTTATCGTCGTGCTTTGGATGATGATCTTCACTGTCCGCATCTTTTTCCCACTCTCCCCCCGCTCGCATCGGCAGTAAATCAGCGGCTAATGACTCTGCCAGTACAAGTTTTTCGGCAGTTTTGCCCAGTGACGATAGCGGCTTGATCAGAAATCCTTCGAGCTGCTCTCCGACCCAGATGATCAGCTCTGCGTCCGCGAGCATGCGCGCCTCTGAAGGACGGAGTGCGTAGCCGTGGGGGGATCCCCCTGATTGGATCAGTAATTGCGGTTCAGCAACTCCGGCCATGACTCCGGCAACCAGGGAATGCAACGGTTTGATGCTGACCACAACTTTCAAGGGTTGGGGCTGTTGCGCCAGGACCGGTAACGCAGCGGCCATAAAAATAAAGAGGATAGAGAGTCGGGATAAAAAAAGTTTCATTTTAGATCTCCATGGAATATTCTCGACAAAATGAAATGTAACGTTATATTGTAACGAAGTTGCAGGTCAAGCGGGAAAGAGCAGATGATGACAGATCGAACAGACCCCTATCACTGTTGTGATAACGATCACCAGCGCTGCATTGCTGCGGCGCTCTGTCAGGCAGAGATACTCTGTCTGGCACAACGGCAGCGGTTGACGACGATAAGGCGGCGTGTTCTGGAACTGGTCTGGCAGCAGCATAAACCGATCGGGGCTTATGATCTGCTGGCACTTCTGCAGCAGGATGGCCGGACTGCCCCTCCGACTGTCTACCGGGCTCTCGATTTTCTGCTGCAGGCCGGTTTGATTCACCGGCTCAGTTCGTTGAACGCCTATGTCGGTTGCGCCCGTCCGGGTGAAGCTCACGACGGTCAGTTCTTTATCTGTACCTCTTGTCGGACTCTGGCCGAAATCGATGAACCGGCGATCACCGGTGCGATAGAACAGAGTGCGGCGGCTTCGGGTTTTACTCCCCGAAAGCAGACCGTTGAAATCATGGGGCTCTGTCCTGACTGCACCCCAAAGGAGGAGATATGAGTTCCCCGGAGATTCTTCTGGAGCTGACGGCCATCACCCTGATCAGAGGGCGGCGTCATCTGCTGCAAGATATCGACCTGCAACTTGCACGGGGGGAGATAGTGACCCTCATCGGCCCGAACGGTGCGGGAAAAACCACACTGCTGCGGGTGGCGCTCGGTCTGCTTGCACCGACCTCTGGAGAGGTACAAAGAAAAGCCGGGGTGCGAATCGGCTATATGCCACAGCAGCTGCAGATCGATCCGACCTTCCCTTTGACGGTGAAACGTTTTCTCGCCATGAACAACCGGGCGCAGCAAGAGCGGATGCTCCCTCTGCTTGAGGAGGTCGGGGCCGATCAGGTGCTTGATTCACCGCTGCAGAATCTGTCGGGGGGGGAGATGCAACGGGTCCTGCTCGCCCGCGCTCTGCTGCGGGAGCCCGAATTGCTGGTCCTTGACGAACCGGTACAAGGGGTAGATGTCCACGGACAGATTGACCTGTATCAGTTGATCAGCCGGGTTCGCGAGCAGCGGAATTGTGCCGTGCTGATGGTTTCGCACGATCTTCATCTGGTGATGTCGGCGACCGACCGGGTCCTCTGTCTCAATGGACATATCTGCTGCAGCGGCACTCCGGAAGCTGTCACCAGTAACCCTGCGTTTATCGAGATGTTCGGTCTGCAGGCGATTGAATCCCTGGCTATTTACAGTCATGACAAAAATCATCGTCATGACAACTGCTCAGGTTGCAAGGATGGCTCTCATGCTCGATGATTTTGTGCTGCGTGCGCTCCTCGGCGGGGTTGGGGTTGCGCTGATCGCCGGCCCTTTCGGCTCATTTGTGGTCTGGAGACGTCTCGCTTATTTCGGTGACACCATGGCGCACTCGGCCTTGCTTGGCGTCGCCCTCGGTTTTCTGCTGCACCTGAATCTCACCTTTGCGGTCATCCTGGTCTGTCAGATGCTGGCGCTTCTCCTTTTTTTCGGGCAGCGTCAACGATTTCTGGCCAGCGATACTTTGCTCGGCATCTTTTCTCATGGCGCCCTCTCCATCGGACTGGTTGTGCTGGCGTCTCTGGACGGCGTCCGGGTCGATCTGATGGCCTATCTGTTCGGGGATATCCTCGCCGTTGGACGTGCTGACCTCGGCTGGATTTTCGGGGTGGGGGGGGTGGTCCTGGCGGGGCTGCTCTGGCTCTGGAGGCCGCTTCTGGCCATCACGGTTCACGAAGATCTGGCCCGCGTTGAAGGGGTTGCGGTCGACAGGGTCAACGCCGCCTTCCTCTTGCTGATTGCCTTGACTGTGGCGATAATGATGAAAGTCGTCGGTCTGCTGCTGGTTACTTCACTGTTGATTATCCCGGCTGCCACGGCGCGTCGTTTTGCATGCACCCCGGAAATTATGGCGGTTTTTGCCAGCTTGATCGGCTGTTGTGCCGTCGGGGTCGGTATTTATGGTTCTTTTCATTTTGATACCCCGGCGGGCCCTTCGGTAGTGGTCGCGGCCTCCCTGTTGTTTCTGCTCGGGCTGCTGTTCCCGCAGCGGGTCAATGAAGGTTCGCGCAAAGTACGCTGACCTTAATCGGCCAGCATCACTGCGGCCGAAAGGATCTTAAGAGAACACAGCAGCGAAACCGGGGAGATCCTCAATAAAAAAGCCCGGCTCAGAATGAGTCGGGCTTTTTAAATGAATATTTTCTGCTTGTTAACTGTAAATATCTTTGTACTCCTCATTGATTAACTCTTCATGCCGATGCGTCGACTGCGCATTGGCCAGATAAACCGCTTTCACCGCCGGATCACTGATTTTTGCGGCCATTGCGCGCAACTCTTTTTCGAGCTGTGCTTCCTGATCCATCGCCAGTTCCATCGCTTTGCGCTCGTCAAAATCGCCAACGAGAAGCGATTGCAACGCTCTCCACCAGCTTGAGTCAGTTTTGGGGGGGGCTGAGATGAAAACCTCGAACGAGGGGATATCGGTCCCATCGCAGGAGTCGTAAAATGAACGGGCGTGTTCTTTCTCTTCATTCGCAAGAATACGGAAGGTTGCACTCGCCTTATCATCAGCCATTTTCTCGGCGCCGTACTTGTAAAAATCCATCGCGTTTTTTTCGGTCTGTGCTGCTTCGAGAAGTGCTTTATGGATATCAATGTTGCTCATTTTTTTTCGTCCCTCCTGCATGGAATATTTAAAGAACACCAATCCTAGCACAATTGTATTTTTGTTACCAACCGAAAAGTAGTCAGATCGGGTTCTCTTAATAACGATTGCCTGATCTTTTTTTGCATGCCGAGGGTCGGTTCTGAGCTTAATAGATACACTCCCCGGCAGCGAACAGCGGTTGAACTGGTTTGTTTACTTGTCGTATGCAAAAGAATTGTTTAAGCTCTATTAAACCAAAAACTTTGACTGACTGTCTGGACAGGACCCTTTTGACCTCCCCGGATAAAAGAGAGCCGGAACAACAACGAGCAGCGCTTGCGTTCCCGAATGAGAGATTTCAGCTGCTGGTCGTTTTGCTCCTGTGCAGCATGGTCTTTTTTTCTGTACTCAACGGCACCATGTTCAATGTTGCCGTGCCTGATATTGCCCGCGAATATGTTTTAACCGCAGCAGATGTGAGCTGGGTCATCACCGGCTATATTATTATTTTTGCTCTCGCTTCGGTCACCTATGGCAAGCTGGCGGATATCTATCCGATTCGTCGCCTTTTAACCATCGGTCTGCTGCTGTTTAATCTCGGCGCTCTTATCGGTTTCTTTGCCGACAGTTATGCACAACTTTTGATTGGTCGTCTGGTTCAGGCGAGTGGTGGCGGGGCAATCCCGGCGATGTCGATGTTGGTTGCGACCCGTTATTTTCCAGCGATCAGTCGCGGGCGGGTTCTTGGTGCGGTCGCATCAACGGTCGCTTTTGCGGCGGGCGTCGGGCCGGTTGTCGGCGGCTATATTGCCGGTGAGTGGCACTGGCGTTATCTTTTTTTGGTCTCCCTGGCAACCCTTGTTTCTCTTTATGCCGCACGCAAGATACTGCCGCAGGAGGCGACGCGCGCTCAGCGGTTCGATTATGCCGGGGGACTGCTCCTAGGTGGCGCGGTGACGTCTCTGTTACTGTTTGTGACGAAGGGGTTCTGGTTGGCACTGCCGTTTTCGTTTATTTTGACATTTTTGTTCAAGCGCCATATTGATCGGGTCGATCACCCTTTTATCAGTCCGGAGCTGCTGGAAAATCGGCGCTTTCGCCAAGGACTGCTCTGTACATTTCTCGGCGTCAGTACCGTGTTCGGCTATTTTTTTGCCGTCCCTCTCCTGCTGCGCGACCTCCATACGCTCTCGACCGCCCAGATCGGTCTGGTCATTTTCCCCGGAGCGCTGACAGCAGCACTGCTCGGTGTGGTCGGCGGGCGTCTTGCCGATCGCTGGGGGTGCGTGCCGATCGTCCACGCCGGTTTTGGACTGCTTCTGCTCGGTTATCTGTTTTTGGCGGGACTGTTGCCATTCGGAGCGATGCCGATTATGTTGTTGCTGATCATCTGCTATACAGGCTTTGCGTTTGTGCAGTCGGCGCTGGCGAAGACTGTCTCCATGACTTTGCCACCGGAGCGCGCCGGGGTCGGGATGGGGCTGTATAATCTGGTTTTTTTTACGGCTGGCGCGTTTGGCACCTCTTTTGTCGGGACGCTGATCGACCAGATGGCCCGGTTTGTTTCTTTGGCCGAACGTGACCCGGCTACGGTTTATCGTCTGCTATTTCTGGCTGCAGCCGGTGCCCTGCTGTTGGCTATTCTGCTGTTTCGACGGACGTTCGGGTGGCGGGGCGAAAAGCATCAACCTTGACATCTCTCCGTTTTTATTGGACAAGAGGAGAAAGTGTTTGTTCAGGTTTATTCTCTGCCCCGAACCGGGTCAGTGGTCTGCAAAAAAAACGCAGTCGATAGCTGCTGTGAGAGAGGTTTATGACAGGGTCGGTCGATTTAGAACATAAAGCACCAAGACCACGGATCTGGGCCATCGGCGGCGGCAAGGGGGGGGTCGGAAAATCGGTTTTCAGCACCGGAATGGCGATGACTCTGGCTCAGAAGGGGGAGCGCTGCATTATGCTTGATGCTGATCTTGGTGGCGCCAACCTGCACACCTTCCTCGGCATGTCACATCCCGGCCGTACGCTCAGTGATCTTTTTCGCAACCAATCCCTCGGGCTGAAAGATATTCTCCTTAGCACCCCTTTTGAAAATCTCTGGCTGATCAGCGGTGCCCGGGCAATGCTCGATATGGCCAATCCGAGTTACCTGCAGAAAATGAAGGTGATCCGGCAGATTTTCTCTTTGAATGCGGATCATATCTTTATCGATCTTGGCGCGGGGAGTGCTTTTAATGTCCTCGATTTTTTCCTTGCTGCCCATGAAGGGGTGGTGGTGGTGATGCCGACACCGACTTCGATCGAAAACGCCTACCATTTCTTAAAGGCGGTCTATTATCGAAAATTGCGCAAGGTTGTTCGCGAACTTAAGGTAGAACGGCTGATAGATGCGGCATTGAGTGCAAAAGTGAAAAGCGGAATCCGTTCGCCGCGCGATTTGATGATCGATCTGCAGCATCGCGACCCGATCATTGGTGAACAGATTGTTCGGGCAATGATGCCGTTTCGTCCGCGTCTGATTGTGAATCAGGTGCAGCGTAATGAAGATCGTGATCTCGGTAAAAAAATTGCGCTGGCATGTCGGGATTTTTTTGGGATCGAGATGACCGTCCCCGGACTGATCCGGACGGACGAACGCGTCCTGATGGCGTTGAAGTCGCGTCGACCGGTTCTGGAGATGTTTCCGAATTGCCCTTTTGCTGAAGATGTACGACGGATTGCCCAGCAGATGACGCGGGTACGGAGATGAGTCATGGATGAAGACGCTATTCAGCTCAGTTTTGATCGTCTCGGGTTGAGTTCGCAAGCGAGCATACGCGAGGTTGAGCGCGCCTACCGTGAATTGTGTGATCTCTATAGTGAAGAGTCGTTGGCAACCTATTCGCTGATGGGGTACGCAGAACGGCAGGAAAAACTTGAATTATTACGTACTGATTACGAGCGGATTCTGCACAGTCGCCTGCATCGTGCGCCTGTTGCAGCGAATCTCCAGACGGCTGCCGATCGACAGTATTCGGCGCTCCCCGCGACCATCGTCTGTGTTGATGCCGATCCCGGGCAGGATCCCGGAACGTTTCTGCAGCAGATGCGCGAGGCGCGAGGCCTGAGTCTGCGCGATGTGGCGGAGCGGACCAAAGTCGGCTCATTTCAACTGCAAGGGATTGAGCAGCACCGTTTTGACGTTCTCCCCGCGCCGGTCTACCTGCGAGGCTTTCTGAAGGAGTTTGCCAGAGTGGTTGAGGCTCCGGATATCGAGGCGTTGGTCGACAGTTTTATGGTGTTGTACCTGAATGCCAGAGATGGCAAAATGATGTGACAGACCTCTTCAATCTCAAGCATAAAGATTTATCCACACGTCTTCTTACCTACCTGAAGCTTCTGCTGACGATGGCGTTCTGGGGCGGGACTTTTGTCGCTGGCCGCACCCTTGCCGGTGTTGTTCCCCCTTTTTCAGCTGCGTTTATACGGTTTGCTCTTGCCGGATCTATTTTGCTCCTTTTGCTGTATCGTATCGAAGGGGGTTTTGTGCGTCTTGATCGGCGTCAGTTCGGATTCGTGCTATTGCTCGGTCTCACTGGAGTGTTCGGTTATAATATCGCCTTTTTCAAGGGGCTTGAGACGGTTTCTGCGGGGCGTGCCGGTCTTATTATTGCGCTCAATCCGGTCGGGATTGCCCTGATTTCAGCTCTGTTTGGTCAGGAGCTATTGCGACCGGTCAAGAGTTTTGGCATTTTGATCTCTGTGGTTGGAGCGATTCTGGTTATCAGCGATGGTCATCCGCTGTCACTGATCGATGGCGTCGGCAGCGGGGAGTTGGTTATGCTTGGCTGTGTCCTTTTCTGGGCACTTTATTCTGTCGTCGGCCGGCGCGCTATGCATGATCTGTCGCCGCTGGTCGCTGTCACCTATTCGGCTCTGGCCGGAGCCGTGATGCTGGCGCCGCTGACTCTGAGTCAGGGATCGTTCGGTCTGCTCTTCACTTATGGGGCAGACGCCTGGGCCAGCCTGCTCTACCTTGCCGTATTCGGGACGGTTATCGGCTTCATCTGGTACTATCAGGCGATTCGGGATATCGGCGCAGTACGCTCAGGTGTTTTTATTAACTTTGTCCCAATTTTTGCGATGCTATTCGGTTGCTTGTTACTCGATGAACCGCTGACTGCCGGTCTGCTGCAAGGGGGGGGGCTGGTTATCATCGGCGCTTCAGTGACGAATTACGCAGGCCTGCGGCGCAAGATAAATCGTGAAAACGTTTAATTGTTAGTTGTTGAGTCAGTTAGTCAGTGCCAAAATCCAGGCCGCAACCGGGGTCAAGAGAGCGACGGTTGCCAGAACCTTGTTGACCGGGGGTGACGGCAGGCCGTACTTCAGAATTGACCAGGCAGCCCCGGCACCGAGTGCCAGCCCGCAGAAGAATCCGAAAAGGTGAGCACCGATGTCCGTGACGGCGTCGGCGTCGGCGTCGGCGCCACCGGCTCCGAGCATCGCGAGCAGTCCGATTGCGGCGGCAACCGGAAGCAGGGTGTAACGGGGGTTGACCTGTCGCTGGCGCATCAGGCCAATCATTCCGGCTGCGCCGATTGCACCGAACAGAGCGGTTGAGGCGCCGATAGAACGGTGTCCGGATGTATGGATCAGGGCATTAATTGTGTTGCCGAAAACCCCCGACCAGAGAATCAGAGTCCACCCCAGTCCCCCTCCCAGCAGACGGCAGAGCCGAATCACAAAATAGCCGCCGATCAGCAGGTTGCCGAGCAGATGCTGGGCATCGGCGTGCAGGGTCAGGGCGGTGATGGTGCGCCACCATTCACCCGCGCGGATCAGGTCGGCGTCGGCACGTCCGAGTTGCAGCCAGTTGATCGGGGCATGCCCGAAAGCAAAAATATCGAGGTAGGTTATATTGTGAAAAATACCGATCAGCAGCAAGATAGAGACGGTTTGACGGATATTGCTCTCACGGTGGCCGAACCGCTCCGGCGGGGGGGGTGGTTGTTTGCGGTTTTCTTGCAGGTAAAGAGATATTTCGCGTTCGGCAATCTCCAGATCGCTATTTTTAACCAGCAGTTGCTGCGGTTTATTGATCGGTTGTGGCCAGCAGGGGATCCCCCTGGCAGTCAGAACCAGAGTCAGGTTCTTCAGCGTTTTCTGGTTGACGGACGCAAGATCGGTAAAAAAACGATTAAGACGGATTTCGGTCAAGGGGTCATTGCTGTCGGTCGATTCCGGGATAAAGGGATGATCAGGCGGTGGTCTCTCCGGCATTGATTCGGCTCCGTGCACGATGGGTGTGACTGACTATGGGTAAAGATTGTATGCCGAATTCGGGATCGGGTCAAACAGAACGCCATAAGGAGCAGCTGCGTTGAAACGATCAAAAATCGAGTGCAGTTTCAAGATTAAGATCTGTGCTGGGAGTCAGCCTGAAAAATTACTGCCGTTTCGGTAGGAGGTGTGATCGCCGAGCTTGGACGAGATGACGGAACACGCTTCTTGTATCTGTATGATGAGCTGCTCGGTCTGCATGCGAAAGGCCGGGCCAACAATGCACAAAACACCATTCAGAGAACCGCCGGAGCAGAAGAGAGGGGAGGCAATACTGAAAATATCATTCCCAAGGGCGTTCGAGTCGACGGCATACCCTTGCGTGCGAATCGATTCATATTCGCTGTCACGATTTTCGATCGTGCCGTTTACCGGTTTGGAAAATGCGAGAATTGCGCGCCCGGCGGCTGTCGTAGCAAGAGGGAAACGTCTGCCGACCAAAGGGACGATCTTGATCTTCTGGCTGGTATCAACCATATCCAGAAACAGGATTTCAGCCCCTCTGCGAACGGCGATGTAGGCCGCTTCATTGCAGTCACGAACCAAAAGTTCCAGCACTGGCCGCGCCTGTTTCAAAAGCTCCATGCGGGAGAGGAGTTTCTGTCCGACCTCGTATGCGGTCAGCCCGAGACGATATTTTCCGGTTGACTCTTCTCTTTCGACGTAGCCGCGTCCTTCAAAGGTCGCCAATAAGCGAAAGACACTGGTCTTGTTCATCTGCAGTTTTTCGCTCAAATGGGAGATCCGCACTTCCCCTTCTTCATCACAAAGAGCTTCCAGAACCTCAAGCGCATTTTCAACTGATTGAATGGAATAAGAGTCTTTATCTCGTGCTGGCAAGATTCTTGCTCCTTTTTATAAACAATAAAATTTCATAAACGCCATTTCGAATAAAAATAATACACTGTTTTATTTTTGTCAAGACCAGCATAAGCGAATGTGTTGTTTTTTTGGAGTTGTGATTTAATGACTGATTTAACTTGGTAATTTCTGATTTATATGAGAGTTAAAAAGCGTGTAAATAAAAATATCTTCACAAATGATATAAAGTTTTTTTACTTTTGATTTTGAAATTAAAAATATGTTCTAAAATTAAAAGACGATTAGATTCTGCTCTTTCGTCATTTTTTGAGCAGAGGGAGATACGGGACGCCCGCGGGCTGGCCGCAGGATCGTGCCAGAAGCATAACGATGGCGAATCATGGCAAAGTGGGGAGAGCCGCATAATTTTGTCTTTTGTTCCGGACTGTATCTTCGATGCAATCCGGTTTTTTGCTGACACGTCGCTTTGGGTATGATAAAAATTCGACGCAATAGAGACCATCGCAGCAGGGAATTATGACGAATTTAACGGATAAAGGTCGCGGTATTCGCGATATGTTTCAGAATATTGCTCCGCAATACGATCTGCTGAATCGGGTATTGTCATTCGGGATCGATCGGCATTGGCGCACGTTTGCCGTGCGACAACTGCAGATTCCAGAGAATGGCATGGTTCTCGATATCGCCACCGGAACCGGCGATGTGGCGCTGACGATCGCCGCCAAAACTCCCGATTCGGTGACGATCATCGGCGAAGACTTTACTCAGGGGATGCTTCTGTATGGACAGGAAAAAATCGCCGCTTCCCCCTATCGTCACCGGATCAAGCTCGTGAACGCCCCGTGCGAATCGATCCCGCACCCAGGATCTCTGTTTGACGGAATCACCATCGCCTTCGGCATTCGCAACGTTGTTGATCGTGCTGCCGGATTGCGGGAGATGTTCCGGGTTCTCAAGCCGGGCGGGCTGGCGGTGGTGCTCGAATTTTCAACGCCAAGAAGTCGTCTGTTTCGGGCGTTGTATTATTTTTATTTCCGACGAATTCTTCCGGCGATCGGCGGACTCTTCTCCCGGCGCAGCGCTTATCAGTATCTCCCGGATTCAGTCCTGGAATTCCCCTCTCGTGAGCAATTCTCCAGGATGATGACCGATGCCGGTTTCAAGAATGTGCAGGCGCATGATCTCACCTTCGGGATTGTGACCGTCTATGTCGGGACCTGCTCCGGTTGAATATCTGACACGTTTGTAACAATTCAGTCTCTGCGCAAGGGTGTCATGACCGAGGGGATCATTGCGGAATCCGGTTTTTTAAGCTATGGATCCTTTAATAGAATTATTTCCGGGATCATAATTGTCAGCAGGGCTGAATCGTTATCCATCCTTTTTATTTTTTGAACGCCCCGCAACAGCTGATGTTGCGGGGCGTTTTTTCATTTGCTTAACGTCGCGTCTCTTTATCGATTGAGGATCGCTTCGCGCGGATCGGTGACGATTTTGACCGGAAAGGAGAAAATCCGTTTGAAGATCCCGATAACCGGTGTTGTGATCGTATCGAGGGGGACTGATTTTACCTCCGGGTCGGAAGCCGGCCCGCTCATCTTGAAATAGGCGATAACCAGAGCTTTTTTATCGCCGGTCAGCAGCCAGCCTGCGATCGGAATGCGAGAGAGAATAGTGTCGACGCTGCGTAGCGGCATGGCGGCCATATCAAATTCGACCGTGTTGTTGATGATATTGTAATGACCGGACAGGGAAAGATTCATGATAGTCCCCTGCAGGAGGAAATCTTCTGTTGCAAGTTCTCCTTTGGAGAGGTTGCTGGTAAAGGTGATCGTTTCATACGGGAGCCCTTTCCCCTGGACATTTTCAGTCAAGAGGGGGTAGAGATTCAGAACCTGCAGAATTTTGGCCAGTCCCGTCAGTTTTTGCAGGCGTCCTTCTTCAATCTGCACGTCAAAAAATCCCTCTGCTGTCGGTTTGAATTCTCCTCCGGCCACCCCTTCCAGATGAAAATTACCACTGAGTCTCCCGGTTACCAGACCGCGCTGCTTCAAAAGTTGGTTATAGACCGTTTTGGCATCGAAATTTTTTATTTCGCCGGATATTTTCAGTCGGGAATGATCATCGTCCTGATGGACGATCTGCACCTGCCCCACCCCCTCGCCAGCCCCGGCATTAAAACGGATGGGGCCGATGATGAGGGTTTGGTTATGCCGGGTAATTTCTGAAGTGGCGCGATCAAATTGCATCCCGGAGATCTGCCCGCTATCCGTTGTAATATTGATCGTCAGGCTCCCATTCTGCCCGGAAGAGGCGCCGGGTGGGGGAACAGGTGGCAATGGGTCGTGCTCCCATAAGTTGATAATCTCGTCGATATTACCGTGGCGTCCCGTAATTTGCAGCGCGACATCAGCCTCGGCAAAATTTTTAACACTGCCGTAGACGGTGGCATCGGTGCCGCCGTCCATTTTGACATGAATCGGACCGAGAAAGACGGTGTTGTTCGTGATCCGAACGATCCCATCGATGCTGCGCAGGAATTGTCTTTTTGAAGGGAAAATCAGTTCGTCGGCCCGGATGGAATCGGCCAGAACATGCAAGGTGACGTCAGGCGCTTCAAGATCCGGGATCGACAGGTCGACTCTGATCGGCGAGTTACCAAGCTTCGCCTGTAACCCTTCGGCACTGATTCTGGAATTATCAAGCAGAATGGCGCCGCGCAGACTGTTCAGTTCGGCCAGCGGCCCCGGAATGGCGAGGTGCGTGTTGATGAGGTTCAGCACGCCGGTCGTCTGGAGCGGTCCGGCCTGCAGACCGGTGAGATTGAAGTGAGCAGTGAACGCGCCGTCTAGGTCGAGAGGCCTGAGCCGGTCGAGGCCAGGCAGCAGATCGAGCAGTGCGGCAAAAGGGGCCTCATCAATGTCAAGATTCAGATCAAACGGGCGTGTTTTGTCCGCATGCCATTGGCCCGCGAACAACAGTTTGATCCCGGGGAGAAGAAGCTCCCCTTTCGAGCTGCTCCAGCCGGTTTTTGTGCGGGAGAAATTGAGACTGTACGCCGCTTTCAGACTGTTTGCGAAAAAGAGCGGCGACGTCTGACCCGCTCGGGGAGAGATTCGGACGGAAAAATTCCCCTGGCTGGCGACGCTGGTCAGCCTGTTGTTGAACAGGGTGAGTCGGATCTGGTTTTCAATCTCCATTCGACCACGATCGGTTTCGAGGGTGAGGATGAGTGCGTCAAGGTCGATTCTCGCCCCGGTGTAGCGAAGACGGCCGCCTACGGCCGCTTTCGATATTTTTAAGGGGAATGATGCTTGCAGTTTTTTTCCTGCCAGGTCAGCTTTAAACGTCATCTCTTTTGCAGGGATCCCTTCAATCAGCAGGTTGAGCTCAGCGCTGCCGGTCAATTTTGTCCCGACCGATTTTGCATCAACAAAAGCGGGGAGATTCCTGGCATCGAGATTCTTGATGTTGAGTTTGAACTTGTAGAAGGCGCTACTCCAGCTGTCTGTCTCTGCTTCCGGAGAGTATTTCCCCTCAAGGGAAAAAGGGGAGCGGACGTCGCGATAAAGGAGTATCGCCTCGACCTTGATGTTGCCGGCGTTCAGAAGACTGAAATCAGTGATGCTGAAACGCAGTTTTTCTATGGTGAATTTTTCGGGGCCCTTTTCTTGCGTTGCGTCCGTGATCCGGATGGTACCATTGAGCACTCGCAACGATTTGATCAATTCTCCCGTCAGCAGACGCTCTTCCGGATTCAGTTGAAACGGGGGTTTTTCACTCTCCGCCTGTTTGAGATTGAGAGCAAGATCAGGATTCTCCAGCAGAATTTCTGAAAACTGGATCTTCCCGCTGAGCAGCGGCAAAACCTGAACACGAAAAAAGACCCTTTTTACCTCAAGATAAAGATTCTCACCGGTGGTCCCTATCGTGAGGTTGTCAAAGGCGAAAGCTGGTCCATGTTTGAAAGAGAGGTGGGCATTGCCAAGGGTGATGGGACGAGAAATTTTTTCAGAGGCCAGTGTTTCAATCTCTTCTCTGAAAGAGTTCAGGTCGAAAGTATAGAGGTAGACTCCGCCGGTGGCGATCCCTCCGAAAAGAAGAATCAGGAAAAAAAGTGTAAAAAAACGCCGCAATTTATGGACCCTCTTTGAATAGAAAAACCATCTGTTTTTGATCTTGGTTCAGCTATTCTATCGAAACCGTTATTTTTTGTCTGAAAAAACGATTGTCTTTTAGCGTTTTTAGCGCATAAAACGGTAACCGCGCCCTCTGATGGTCTGAAAGTGGACCGGTGCAGAGGGGTTTGGTTCAAAATATTTTCGCAGGCGAACCACGAAATTATCGAGGGTGCGTGTTTCGGTATCCGGTGAGAGATCCCAGGCCGCCGCCAACAGCTCCGTTCTGGACAGAATCTCTGCTTCGCGTTGAAAAAATATACGCAGCAGTTTTACTTCAATGTCGGTCAGCTCTATCTGTCTGTCGCCAGCCAGGGCCGTTCGCTCCTGAAGATTAACGCTGTTGCGGCCAAAGCGGTAGTCCCGTTCTCGCGACGGTCGTGGTCGGTACCAATCAGAACGGCGCAGCATCCCTTTAATGCGCAGCAGGAATTCATCAAGATTGAACGGTTTGGTCAGATAATCGTCTGCACCGACTTCAAGCCCTTCAATCCGGTCCTTGTCTTCGCCGCGCGCTGTCAGCATCAGGATCGGGAGTTTCGGATCCTGTTTTCGAGCGATCTGGCAGACCTCGATGCCGCTGATGCCAGGGAGCATCAGGTCGAGGACAACGAGTGAAAAATTTTCCAGCCATAACTGCTGCAATGCCGCCTCACCGGTGCCGGCGTGGGTCACCTGATACCCCTCTTCTTCGAGATTGTAGATCAGGCCGCTGGCGATATGTGGTTCATCTTCGACCAGAAGAATATGCGGTCTGTTCATGTTTCGTTCTCCCCGGTATCGGCTGAAACCAGAGGGAGACGGATATGCACCTCGGTCCCGGTCGGATCACCACTCTGCAGCCAGACCTTCCCTCTATGTAACCGGATAATCGCCTGCGTAATAAACAGTCCGAGTCCGGTTCCGCGGATTGTTTCTCCACTCTGTCTCCCGCGATAGAACATCTGAAAAACTTTTTTCTGTTCTTTTGCAGCGACCCCTCGCCCTTGATCGATTATGACGAAGTGGGCAGAGTTGTCGTCGCGGTAGAGTTTGACCCAAAGTTTTGGTTGTGACGGAGAATAAAGAATGGCGTTTTCGAGCAGGTTGCGAAAAACGGTCTCAATAGAATCTTTATCGATCTGGGCGAACAGGCCGGATTCGATATCGAGATGCATTGTTCCGGCTCTGGGGAGTGAGTACTGTTGCGGGCGGAAATAGTTGCTGACCAGGGCGGAGAAGTTCCTGGTCTTGAGCGCCAGGCGCATGCCACGTTGTTCGAGGCGGTTTGCGGATAACAGGTTGTTGACGAGCGTATCGAGCCGTTCCGTGTCAGCCAGCATGGTATCGAGAAAAGTCTCCATTTTTACCGGAGAGGGGTGGCGTCGGCGGATGGTTTCGAGATGCAGCTGCAGCGAGGCGAGGGGGGATTTTAACTCATGGGTCACCTGGGCGATAAAGTCCCGTTTTGCTTTGAGAAGAGCGGCCTGGCGCTGCCAGTAGAGAAAGATGACGTAAACACCGGCCAGGATGGCGACCAGCAGGAGCAACCCCTCGGTCAGAATCAGCCAGTCGGCCCCTTCCGGCAGAACATGGCTGTATTTTTCGGCCAGTTTCTGTAACTCGCTGTGGCTCTTCATAAACCAGCGGACCCAGAAGAAGACCATCACCAGCCAGACCAGCTGGATAGTGATGAAGGCGATCAGAGGATTGAAGAGGCGACGAAAGTATTTCATAACGTTTTCTATCATTCCCGAATCGATGCGACAAGCGGATTCTTCTGATTGGCTCTGCAGATTTTACAGAACTATTACATTTTTTTTCTGTTGTGCCTGTTATCTTGACAAGGTCTTTCACTTAAAGGAGCCTCTATATGAACCTGAAAATTGGAAAACTCACCGTAACTTATCCCCTGGTACAGGGGGGGATGGGTGTCCGTGTTTCGGCCGCCGGTCTGGCCGGAGCTGTTGCCAGAAGCGGTGGTGTCGGCCTGATCGCCTGCGCCGGAATCGGTCTGAACAGCCCCCACTATAACGGCCGTAATTATTTCAGCGCCGATCCGCTGGCCTTAAAAGATGAATTGAAGAAGGCCCGCGCCATCGCGCCGGACGGCGTGATAGGCGTCAATGTTATGGTTGCGACAACCGATTACGACGATATGGTCCGGGCGGCTTGTGAAGGGGGGGCTCAGCTGATTGTCTGTGGCGCCGGTCTGCCGATGAATCTGCCGGGACTGACCGCCGATTGGCCGGATATTGCCCTGGTTCCGATTGTGTCGTCCCTTAAAGCTGCGCAGTTGATAGTTCGAAAATGGTCGAAAAATTACGATCGACTCCCCGACGCAGTCGTGGTTGAAGATCCGGATACGGCCGGGGGGCATCTCGGCGAAAAACTGGAGAACATCGGGAACGGCAGTTACGATCAATATGAAACCGTTCGTCAGGTGAAAGCTCTTTTCCGTGACGAATTGCAGCATGATATTCCGATTATCGCCGCCGGTGGTGTCTGGGATCGTAAAGATTTTGATTATGCTTTGGCCCAGGGGGCTGATGCGGTACAGATGGGGACCCGGTTTGTCTGCACAGAAGAGTGCGATGCCGACGATGCGTTTAAGCAGTATTATCTCGATTGTCGCAAGGAAGATATCGGCCTGATCATGAGTCCGGCCGGCCTGCCTGGTCGTGCGATTGTAAAAAATATGGCGGCGGTCTCAGCGCGTGATCGTGACCTCGGTATCACCTGCCCGTCCAACTGTCTGAAAAAATGTACCTACAAGGAGTCGCGCGAACGTTTCTGTATTGTTCATGCGCTCGATCGCGCACAGCGCGGCGATGTTGAGACCGGGGTTGTTTTTTGTGGTACCAATGCCTGGAAAGCGGATCGCATCGGGACGGTTCAGGATATTTTTGATGAACTGTTTGACACCGAATAGGGGTCAAGGTCAAGAACTGGCAAGCGCAATACCCGAATAAATCGTTTCGGAAATGACAATGGAATCGCTGATGCGCTGAATCGTCACAAAAAATATTTTTCAAATCGAATAAAAGAGGGGCGAATCGAAAGGTTCTCCCCTCTTTTGGTTTGGCGATAAAATAGCCGATAGTGTGGATGCAGCTCTTGTTTTAAAGCATCAAGCTGATGTATTATCGTCAAATTGTTCAATCCTCTTGTTTAAGGAGCCTTTGCATGTCTAACCCGTCTGCGGAATTTATCCCGAAATGGATCGCTTGGGAGAGTACTCAACGCTGCAACCTCAATTGTGTTCACTGCCGCTGTTCCTCCGATATGGATGCTGCGGTCGGCGATTTCAACACCGAAGAAGCGTTTAAACTGATCGACGATATCTGTGAGGTGAGCCAGCCGGTCATGGTCCTCTCCGGTGGTGAGCCGCTGATGCGTCCTGATATTTTCGAGATTGCCAACTACGGAACCAGTAAAGGTTTGCGCATGTGCATGGCGACCAACGGCACGCTGATCACCGACGAAGTCTGTAAAAAAATGCTGGAGGCCGATATCAAAATGGTCTCTTTGTCTCTCGATGGGTCGACCGCCGCGATTCATGACGATTTTCGTGCCTGCCCCGGCGCATATGAAGGGGTAATGCGTGGGGCTGAAACGCTGAAGCGCAACGGCATCAAGTTTTTGATCAACTCTTCATTCACCAAGCGCAATCAAAACGACATCGGGGCGACCTTCAAGGTCGCCAAGGCGATGGGGGCAACCGCCTGGTACATGTTCATGATCGTCCCGACCGGTCGGGGCGAGGATATCATGAGCGAGTTGATCAGCGCCGACGATTACGAAGAGATTCTCGCCTGGCACTACGAGCAGGAGAAGGGGGAAGACGACATTCTCATGCGTCCGACCTGTGCCCCGCACTACTACCGGATTGTGCCACAGATGGCCAAGGCCGAAGGGGTCGATTTCAAGCGCCGCTCCCTGACCTTCTCCACCGGCGGTGGCAAGGGGTGCATTGCCGCCCAGACCATCTGCCTGATCGACTGTTTCGGCAATCTCAAACCGTGCTCTTATTTCCACTCTTCGGTCGGTAACGTCAAACAGATCCCGTTCAAGGAACTCTGGTACAACTCCAAGGTATTCAATGACCTGCGGGATTTCAAGAAATACACCGGCAAATGCGGCGAGTGCGAATTTGTCAACGCCTGTGGCGGCTGCCGGGCCCGGGCCGATGCGGTTTACGGCGACTACATGGCCGAAGAACCGTTCTGTAACTACGTTCCGACTAAAACGCGCAAGCGGATGGAAAAAGAAGCGGCAGAGCTGGCACTAAAGAAATAATGACATGCCACATGATGACAGCTCCGGCTCTTCAATACATTGACAAGCCGTTCACCACTCAGTCACTAAGAGCACTAAGGAGATCGAAAATTCCTTTTAAGACCAAACATTATTCGTTGATCTTATGAATTTCTTACTGTCCTTTGTGTCTTAGTGGTAAATAATTTTTTTTGATTTTTAAGTGGTTAGACACGTTATTAAATAACTGAAACTTTTAAAATAGGAGATACCTGAATATTATGAGTACTGAATACGATTTCATCAAAGCCTGCTGGGGCCAACCCGTTGACCGTATCCCCGTCTGGCTGATGCGTCAGGCTGGCCGTTATCTGCAGTGTTACAAGGATGTTCGCGCCAAAGGGGGGGGGACCTTTCTCGATCTCTGCAAAGACCCGGCGCGGGCCGCCGAAGTCTCCATCCAGCCGATCGATATCCTTAATGTTGATGCTGCCATCATGTTTTCCGACATCCTCACCCCGGTCGAAACGATGGGGATGGAACTCGATTTCGTTCCCGGCCCGGTTTTTGCCAAGCCGATCCGGACCGCTGCCGACGTTGATGCCTTGATCGTCCCGGAAGATATGGCGCAGGCGGTCCCTTATGTTCCGGCGATCATCAAGCGCCTGCGCGTTGCGTTGGAGGGTCGGGTGCCGTTGATCGGTTTTGGCGGCGCGCCCTTTACTCTCGCCTGTTACATGGTCGAAGGGAAGGGGAGCAAGGACTTCGCGGCGCTCAAGCAGATGATGTACGGTGATTTTCCGCTGTACGATGCGCTGATGCAAAAGATCACCGCGATGGACACTGCGTATCTCAACATGCAGATCGATGCCGGTGCCCAGGCGATTCAGATTTTTGATACTTGGGGCGGTCTGCTGGCACCGCACGATTTTGAACTTTACATTCTCCCCTACGCCAAGCAACTGATCAATGGGCTCAAGCGCAAAGGGATCCCGGTCATCTATTTTGTCAAGGGGGGTGGAACGATGCTCGATCTGGTCAAGGAAGCGGGCGCCGATGTGATCGGTCTTGACTGGCACGTCGGTCTCGGCAAGGCGCGCGACATCCTTGGTGATGACGTGGCCGTACAGGGGAACCTCGATCCGACTGTGCTCTATGCTCCGAAGCCGTATATCGAAAAAGAAGTCCAGCGGATTCTCGACGAGAATGCCGGTCGTCCCGGCTTCATTTTCAACCTTGGTCACGGCATCCTTCCGACGGTTCCGCCGGAGAACGCGATTCATATGGTGGAGTGCGTACACAGATTGAGTCTGAAATAGAGCTGCGCCAAAAACGTTGTGGCGGCGTAATCTTTTGCTGCCTATCCTGTAGCCATTCAGCACTTCCATTACGGCGGTTTGAACGGGGTACTGAATCATTACCATAACTTTTTACTGTGCCCCGAGCAGGGAAATGTACTGGGGGACAGAATTTTTATTCTGTCCCCCTTTTCCTTAAGGATCGATCGATGCCAGAAGTCAAACCGACCGCGCTGATTCTGCTCAATATGGGTGGCCCCGATTCTCTGGAGGCGGTTGAGCCGTTTCTCTACAACCTCTTTTCCGATCGGGAGTTGATTCAGCTCCCGGCCGGGGCGCTGTTGCAGAAACCGTTCGCCAAGATGATCTCGCATTTTCGTGCCAAACATGTGGTGGAGAACTACCGGATCATCGGCGGCAAGTCGCCGCTTTTGGCCTGGACGCAGAGGCAGGCGGCCGGGATCGCGGCGCGGCTTGGCGACCATGTTGTTCCGTATGTTGTGATGCGTTACTGGCATCCGTTTGCCAGTGAGGTTCTGGCGCAGATCAAGAGCGCAGGTATCGAGAATGCGATTGTTCTCTCCATGTATCCGCATTACACCGGTGCGACCACCGGGAGCAGCGTCAACGATTTCAAGCGGACGGCGGCGCGCGTTTTTCCCGAACTGAGCTATCGATTGATCGAGCAGTGGTACGATCACCCCGGCTATCTCGACGCACTGGCCAACCGGATCCGAACCGCCCGTGACAGTCTGCAGGCAGCAGAGCGCACTGCTCTGCAGATCGTCTTCTCGGCTCACGCCTTGCCGCAAAAATTCATTGATCGGGGCGACCCGTACCTGAAGCAGGTCGAAGCGACCGTACAGGGGGTGATGCAGAGAGTCGGCGATGTCGACTGGCATCTCGGCTTTCAGAGCCGCAGCGGACCGGTTAAATGGATGGAGCCGGCGACTACCGAGGTGATGGATCGCCTGGCGGCAGCCGGAAAAACCGCGCTGCTGATCGTCCCGATTTCGTTTGTCTCCGACCATATAGAAACTCTGCACGAAATCGATATCGAATACCGCGAGCATGCGCAGGCGCACGGGATTAAAACTTATATGCGCGCCCCGTCACTTAATGAAGGTGCTGATTTTCTGCAGGCGATGGCCGATCTCGTCAAAGAACAGACGAAGAACCCGAAATGAAAAACTGTCGCCTCTGCCAGAAACCGTTCGATCCGACAGAGACCTCAAACGTACCGGCGGTCGAGGCCGGTCTGGTTCTGGCCCGGGAGCAGTATCATGATGAGGGGGAGGTCTGTCTCAACTGTCTCGACGGGCGCGGACGATTGGCGATGATGTA